>JACZSH010000072.1 GCA_022574315.1 Chloroflexota bacterium
TTCGCTCCTCAGAATGACAGGCTATATTGTCACCCTGAGCAAAGCGAAGGGTCTTACTCCCCCCGCGCTCACCCCAGCAGGGCCGGAAGCTC
Source organism: Chloroflexota bacterium (assembly GCA_022574315.1). GTDB lineage: Bacteria > Chloroflexota > Dehalococcoidia > Dehalococcoidales > RBG-16-60-22 > JACZSH01. The sequence goes on from JACZSH010000072.1 coordinate 93, forward strand.
GCTCATGGGCACAGATTGTTGCTCGGCGTTGACCATGTCCCGCAGTATCACCTTCCCCGCCCTTATCTCCTCCTCCCCCATGATGACCGCGTAGCGCACCCCCGCCGAGTTCGCCTGCCTCAACTGGGCTTTCAGGCTCCGGTTACCCGTGGCCAGGATAACTCCGGTGCCTGACCTTCTCAGCCCGGAGGCCAGCTTCATCGCCTCGTCCCGGGCTTCCTCCCCGATGTGGGCCAGGAACACCCCCGGTTTGGCGAGAGGCGGTACGGCCACTCCCTGCTGCTTGAGATTGAGTATCATCCGCTCGATGCCGGCGGCCAGCCCTATCGCCGGCGTCGGTTTCCCGCCTAATTCCTCAATCAGGTCGTCATACCGGCCGCCCCCGCCCAGGGTGCTCTGGCTGCCCCCGGACATGGGCTGGATTTCAAAGACGGTCCGGGTGTAGTAGTCCAGTCCCCGCACCAGGCGGTGGTTGACGGTATAAGGGATTTCCAGCCGGTCCAGGTACCGCTTCAGCTGGTCGAAATGGGCGGCGCAGTCGGGACAGAGATTGTCGGCGCTCCGCGGCGCCAGTCCGGCCAGCTTTTGACAGGCCGGCTTCTTGCAGTCGAGCAGGCGGAGGGTATTGCGCTCCAGCCTGACCTTGCAATCGGGACAGAGCGCTTCAGCGTGGCCGGCATAGTACTCTTCAAGCCGGCGGAGATAACCGGGGCGGCACTGCCGGCAGCCGATGCTGTTAAGCAGCAGCGACAGGTGACGCAGACCCAGCGACAGGAAGAACTGCCAGGACATGTCAATAACTTCCGCATCCAGGGCCGGGCTGGCATCGCCGATAGCCTCAAACCCGAACTGGTGGTGCTGGCGGTATCTGCCGGCCTGGGGCCTTTCGTAGCGGAAGACCGCCGCCAGGTAATACAGCTTCACCGGCTGCGGCAAATTATGCAGGCCGTGTTCCAGGTAGGCCCGGCACACCGGCGCCGTCCCCTCCGGTCTCAGGGTTACTTGATTGCCACCCTTGTCGGTAAAGGTGTACATTTCCTTTTCGACAATGTCCGTGCCCGGCCCCACGCTGCGGGTAAAAAGGCCGGTATCCTCGAAGACCGGGGAATCAATGCGCTCATAGCCGTAGAGCTGACAGATGTCGACCACTTTTTGCTCTACGTAGCGCCAGTAGGCCTGTTCTCCGGGTAAAATGTCTGAAGTGCCGCGCGGGGCTCGATACACCTTAATCTCTCCTGGCCTGGCCGGTTAATCAGCCGTCAGCATACCGCACTGGTGCCGGCTTTGTAAAGTTGTGAAACGGGGAGTTACGCCCGGTTTCACTCCTCTTTTTTATTGAAATGCCACTTATACAGCAGCTGCATATCGTCGGGGAAAATCCCCAGCCGGTCCCCGGCCTTAACTTTCCTCGTAAAATCGGAGTACTCCCCGTTGAGGAACACGTTGTTGCCCAGCTCTTCCCGGGGGATGCCGATCTGCCGGATGATATCCTGTATCGTCTCTGCCTCTGCGGCCGGGAGGCGGATGACGGAATCGCGGGACGGGTCCAGATTATTGGTATAACGGCGCAGCTTGCCGTACAGGTGGACCTCAATCATCTCGGTCGTCTCACTCCCCATTTCCCCAGCTTATACTATTATCATCGCCATATTGTCCGGAAATACCCCCAGGCGGTCCCCGTTCTTTACTTTCCGTTCGAAGCTGGAGTATCTCCCGTTAAGGAAAATGTTATCGCCCACTTCGTCGCGCGGGATACCGATACGCCTCAGGATATCATTAATGGTGTCGGCTTCTCCGGCCTGAATATGAACGATGGAATGACGAGTCGGGTCCTGGTTATCTGAAAAGCGCCGGAGTTTTCCGTAAAGATGAACTTCGACCACCTTTATCCCCCGCCGATAAGCGGGAAGATACCTATCCGGTCGCCATCCTGGAAAGAGTAATTTGCTGGCTCCCGCTTGCCGTTGACCATGATAACGGTTACCTCTTCCGGGGGGATTTTTAACCTGCCCAGCAGGCTCTCCAGAGGCGTCTTATCATCCAGTGCTACTATCATGGCTTCGCTATTGCCGGGTTTGGCGTGATATTTTCGGAGACCGGCAAAGAGCCTGACTTCAATCTTGTTCATTGGCGCCTCCATGGAAATTACGAACCTATTCAGTATAGTAATTCGGTCTCTAAAAGGCAAACCAACCAACAAGCCCCGCCGCCCTGGGGGCGGGGGGCTTGCCGTAAACTGTTTTGGTACCGACTAGGCGTGGTGGACTTTGTCTAACTCTTCGTCGGGTACATCGAAGGTAACATTATGCGGGGGCAGCTTTTCGTAGGACATGAACTCAGGCAGGCGGTCGTCGGCAGGGGTGAAGCCGGCGGCGGTGTTGAAAGCCCGTTCTTTCTTGACAATATCACTGCCCAGCTTGACCATATCGTCTAATGTCCATTTGGTTCCCAGCACTCCGTTGCACTCTTCAACCACTCCCTCCAGTCCTGACGGGTCGTCCAGGATGGCGAAGGCGATGAACAGGCAGTGCCCGCTGCTGTCGAGAATATAGGCGGTGACGTTCTGGAAATGACGGGCCAGGGCGGCCTTATCTGTTTTGAACTGGTCGATATCATCACTTACCCCCAGTATCTCGGGGGCGATAGTATAGCCTGCCGTGTGGTCGGCGCCCATGGTGGTGGTAGCATAAATGATGCCGATTCCCTTGATGGCCCGCGGCTCGTAAGCCGGCATGGCCTGTCCTTTGACGGTCGGGCAACGCACCACGCCAAAAGTCCTGGCGGTGACCGCGGCGCCGTTACCCAGAATATGGCCCAGCGGGGTGCCCTGGCCAATCTCGTTCATTAACTCGATGGTTTTCTTACTGTCGCCGAAGTCGGCTAATCCGGCTTCCATGGCGACACCGATGGTGACTCCGGCCTCGATAGTATCCACGCCGAAATCGTTGCACATGTGAATCAGCTCCCCGGTGACTTCCAGGCTGTCAATGCCGCAGTTAGCGCCAAAAGCCCAGATTGACTCATATTCCTGTACGGAGACCAGTTCCGTGCCATCAGGATTGGGGTAGACATTGGAGCACTTGATGATGCAGCCGGGGCTGCAGCCATGCCCGGTCATGCCGGCGCCACCCCGGGTCTTGCAGTTCTCGTTGAGGGTCTCCCCGGAAATACTGCTGGCGCCTTCAAAGCGACCCTCACGGAAGTTACGGGTAGGTAAAGCGCCGGCTTCGTTGATGACATTGATCAGGACGGCTGTGCCGTAGGTATTCAGCGCCCCGCCCGGCTTGGTAAGATCATTTTTTTGCAGAGCCGCCACCAGCTTCTTTCGTCCGATGTCAAAGAGTTCCTTGTTGGCGATAGTTACGCCGGGGCCGCCGGCGTCGTCAAGAATAATTGCCTTCAGTCCTTTGCTGCCCATGACGGCACCCAGTCCACCGCGGCCGGCGTAGCGGGCGGGCCGGTTCTCCGGGTCGTTGATGCAAATACCGGCACTGGACATCAGCCTCTCACCGGCGGTGCCGATACCGATAATAGCCACTTTATCGCCGAACTCTTTAAACAGGAGCGGGTAGGTCTGGTACAGCCCCTTGCCGGTGAAGCTGTCCGCGGGCAGAAGCTTGGCGCCGTCTTTATCGACTTTGAGCAGCCAGAACTTGCCCGGCTTCTTTGGCTGCCCTTCAACGATAATGGCTTTGATGCCCAGCCGGGCCAGTTTTTGGGGCGCCATGCCGCCGGAATTGGCTTCTTTTATGGTCCCGGTCAGGGGCGCCTTGGCGCCGACGGAAATCCGCCCCGAGGTGGGAGCATTGGTGCCGGTAACGATACCGGTGGAGAAAGTAAGTTTATTGCTCGGGCCGAGAGGGTGACAGGTCGGCGGTACTTCGTCACAGGTTATTGACGAAGTCAGCGCGCGCCCGCCTAAAAGGTTATATTTTTCCGGTACGCTCTCGAACTTCGCCGTCAGGTCGGTCATGTTTACACGTAGAATCTTGCTCAATTTTAGTTTCCTCCTTGTTTAAATACGAAGTCAGTGACATATAGAAAGTATAAAAGTATAACTGAGCGGCGCAATCAATGTCAACAAGGAAATACCCCGGTTCTACTTGTGCCTGCGTTTACAGAGGAAGCCTGGTTGGGCTATACTTTAAGGGTATAAGAGAAACTGGGGGAGGCTCGCATCAACTTGACTACGGTGGAAGTAAAGGGACTTAGCCAACTCATAGAGAAAGCGCAGCAGTATCTTCCTCCCGAAAAGATGAGCGTGATCGAAGATGCTTACTCCTATGCTGCCGAGGCGCACCGGGGGCAGACCCGCAAGTCCGGAGAACCCTATCTGGAGCACCCGATACAAACGGCGATGATACTTGCCGAACTGCAACTTGACGGCAGCTCTCTGGCGGCAGCGCTGCTGCATGATATCCCTGAAAATTGCGGCCTGCCCGTTTCTGAGATTGAAGCCAGGTTCGGTCCGGAAATTGCCAAACTGGTCGAAGGAACGACCAAGCTGAGTAAAGTATCCTGGCAAGCCCCGGAAGCGGTTTCCCGGGAAGCCCAGGCGGAGAATCTCAGGAAAATGCTGGTCGCCATGGCGGAGGACCTCCGGGTGGTATTTATCAAACTGGCGGACCGGCTGCATAATATGCGCACTCTGGAAGCCTTATCACCCGAGAAACAGCTGATGATCGCCCAGGAAACTCTGGAGATTTACGCGCCTTTAGCTCATCGCCTGGGAATATGGGAGCTAAAGTGGCAGCTGGAAGACCTGTCTTTCCGCTACCTGGAGCCGGAGAGTTACCGCCGGATTGTTAACCTGGTGGCTGCCCGGCGCACGCAACGGGAAAGCTTCATCACCGGTGTCATTGACCTGTTAAAAAAGGAGTTTGAAAAGGTCAACCTGCGCGTTGATATTTCGGGAAGACCGAAACATATTTACAGCATACATCAGAAAATAGAGCGATATGCCGTTCTGGGCAAACGCTTTGACGATATCCATGACCTGCTGGCCCTGCGGGTACTGGTCAACACGCTGGCTGATTGTTACAACGCCGTGGGTATTATTCACAGTTTGTGGCGTCCTCTGCCGGAAGAGTTTGATGACTATATCGCCAATCCAAAACCAAATGGATATCAATCGTTACATACTGCCGTCATGTGTTTCGGGACGACTCCTCTGGAAGTTCAGATTCGCACCCGGGATATGCACTCCATTTCCGAATACGGAGTCTCCGCGCACTGGCGCTATAAGCAGGGCGACAAAAGCGATATTCGTTTTGAAGAGAGGGTAGGCTGGCTGCGCCGGTTAATTGAGTGGCATCGAGAGTTGAGTGGCGCGGAAGAATTCCTGGAGTCGGTGAAGACTGACATCTTCATGGACCAGGTCTTTGTTTACACCCCCAAGGGCGAGATAAAAGATATGCCCCGGGGCTCTACCCCGCTCGATTTTGCTTATAGAGTGCATACCGAACTGGGGCACCGCTGTATCGGGGCCAAGGTAAACGGCAAGCTGGTAACGCTCAGCAACACGCTGAATAATGGTGACGTCGTTGAAATCATGGCGACCAAGGGGGCCCGGGGGCCAAGCCGGGACTGGCTTAATCCCCATCTGGGTTACCTTAAAACCTCGCATGCTAAAGAGAAGGTCAGGCAATGGTTCAAAAGACAGAAACGGGCGGAAAACGTAGAGCGAGGCCGTCAGTTATTAGAGAAAGAACTGAGACATCTGGGGATAAAAATTGAGCGTTCCGAACTTGCCGGCCTCTTTAAATACACCAGCCCGGATGATTTTTTAGCCGCCATCGGCTATGGCGGTATTACTACTCACCAGGTTGCGTTGGCCCTGGCGGCACAGCAGGAACCGGTCAAAGCAGCGCCGGAAGTTACCCAGGCCAGGTCGGCGCCTTCGGTAGTCGAGGTCCTGGGAGTCGGTGATCTGGCGACTAACCTGGCTCGATGCTGCCATCCGGTGCCCGGGGAACAAATAATCGGTTATATTACCCGGAGCCGGGGGGTGACAATACACCGTCATGATTGCTACAATGTACTTCATGAGGATGAAAAAGACAGGCTGGTCCCGGTAGAGTGGGGGAAGTCCGATGCTTCATACCCGGTTAGAATTCAAGTTGAAGCCTGGGACAGGATAGGGTTAATGCGTGATATCACCACCGTCGTCGCTGAAGAGAAGGTCAACATTACGGCGGTAAACCTGACCCGCCGTGAGGACCATACCATTTCGGAAGACTTTACTTTAGAAACCCAGGGCCTGGCTCAGTTGAGCCGGCTCCTGAAAAAAATGGAAGCGGTTAAAGGCGTGATAAGTATTACTCGAATGTGAGGATAACTTGTCCTGCTTAATAAATATAGCAACCGGTTGAAGGGGGAAATATTGCCAAAGATTAAATCAGCTAAAAAAAGAGTTCGCTCCTCGGAAAGGCGGCGAGTGCGTAACAAGTCTATCCGCAGCCTGACCAAAACCAGCGTTATCAAGGCGGAAAAGTTTATCTTCTCCGGTGAGCAGGAGAGTGCTCGGGAATCGGTCGCCGCCGCGGTCAGCGCGCTGGATAAAGCCGTCGGGAAGGGCATTATCCACGCCAATAACGCGGCGCGGCGTAAATCAAGGTTAATGAATAAACTGAATAAAGCCGAGGCGGCACCTCTGGCGGAAGCTGAGACGGAATAGCCCCCGCCGCTATCTATTCACCGGTAACCTGGACTATTATTTGCCTTGACCTCGGGCGGTTGTCAAAGTCCACGACCACTATTTGCTGCCAGGTGCCCAGCAGCAGTTTCTTGTCATGGAAAGGAACCACCAACGAAGCCCCGAGCAGTGAGGCGCGGACATGAGAGTACCCGTTACCGTCCCCCCAGCGGCGGTCGTGGTCATAAGAGACGTTTTGGGGAACCAGCCGTGCCCACATATTCCGGACGTCGGCGACCAGGCCGGGTTCAAATTCAATGGTCGTTATCCCCGCCGTTGAGCCGGCCACAAACAGGTTGACCGTGCCACGGCTGATATTCGAGTCGGCAACCTGTCGGGCTACTTTGGACGTAATGTCAATAATATCGGAATCTCCCTGGCTTTGCAGACTGATTTCACCGGTGAATATCATCGTCTTTCCCTCCTGAGGGTATTATTCGGTTTTGCCTGG
>JACZSH010000073.1 GCA_022574315.1 Chloroflexota bacterium
AGCGACCAAGAAAAACGAAGAAGCAGAGCAGGAGGCAAAGGAAAAGGCAAGGCGAGAGGCCGAAGCGGCCAAGAAAGCCGCCCAAGAAGAGAAGCTAGCTAAGGAAACAGCCGAGCGCGAGGCCAAGGAAAAGGCAAGTCAAATCGAGGCAAGCCTGAAAGAAATAGACAGCGTCTGCGCCGAAGTGGAGGGAGGGGAAATGGGGACCGAGGCAGCGCTAAAGAAACTCTCCGAGATTACGGAGAGAATAGCTGACTAGCCAGCTTAATAGCTCAGCAGGACCACCTGCGGGCTGGTCGGCAGACTGGACGGGGTAATCGAAAACTTGGGCAGGGGCTCAACCTGCCCGATGCCCATTTCTTTGAGGAATTTTTCCACCGGGTCGAGTTCCCGTTTCAATTCCGGGGTCTTGAAGTGCATGGGGATGACTACCTTAGGCTCAATCTGGCGTATTGTTTCCGCCGCGGAGACGGCATCGATGGTAGACACTCCCCCGACGGGAAGAAGGAGCACATCGACTTCGTCAATGTCTTCCACCTGCTCCGTATCCAGGGTGTGGCCAAGGTCGCCGAGGTGGCAGATGGTAATCCCGTCTATCTCCATCAGGTAGACGTTGTTTTTACCCCGCCGGGCACCTTTTTCGGCGTCGTGAAAAGTGGGAAAACCAATAATGAGGACACCGCTCACCTCATACTCGCCGGGGCCGATGATGTTGTGCGGGGATCCACTGACACCGGACACATAGGAGTGGCCGGGGTGCTGATGGCTCACGGTGACGATATCCGCCGCCGGCTCACCCAGCGCATAGCCCAGGTCAGGGGGAAAAGGGTCGGTGACTATCGTCGCCCGTTTCCCTTTAATCCGGAAGCAGGAGTGGCCTAACCAAAAAACATCCATTTACCAGTCCAAATATAGCACAAGGGAGACGGCGGGTCAAGGCGGCGGGGTGGGGGACGGAGACGGGGACACTCCCGGAAATTCCTTGACAGTGGCGCGGCAAAATGGTAAATTATATACGTCTTAGCAGTCTAAGGTCGGGAGTGCTAACGGGAAACGGAGATGTTAACCGATAGAACGGGGACGATACTAAAATCGATCGTGGGGCAGTATATTCATCGGGCGGTAGCAGTGCCGTCGCAGAGCGTGGTTACCGACGCAGAACTGGGAGTAAGCTCGGCTACCATTCGTAATGAGATGTCGCGGCTGGAGCAGGAGGGGTATATTACGCGCGCCCACCCTTCGGCGGGGAGCGTTCCGTCGGACAAAGGCTACCGCTATTACGTGGAATCGCTGCCCGACATCATGCTTTCTCCGTCCGAGCAACGGCTGATAAGCCACCTTTTCCACCAGGTGGAAAGGGAGCTGGAGAAGTGGCTGAGCCTGGCGGTGACGCTACTGGCACGACAGGTGAGGAACGTGGCGGTGGTGACGATGCCGAAATCGATAGACTGCCGGCTCAAGCACCTGGAGCTGGTGTCGCTGCAGGACAGGCTGACACTGGTGGTGCTGGTGCTGCACGGGGCCAAGCTGAAGCAGCGCCTGGTAACCTTTGACCGGGGACTGTCGCAGACGGAGCTAACCACCATTGCCAACCGGGCCAACCACGTCTATGGCGGCCTGGCCCGCCGGCAGATACAGGCGAAGGCCATGATTCTCTCCCCGGCCGAGAAGCAGCTAACCGACTACCTGTTGGATGTGATGCAGGCCGAGGACGAGCAGGAATATGAGGAGCCTTACCTTGACGGGCTGCACTTTATGCTCAACCAGCCGGAATTTGCCCACAACCAAAAATTGCTGGGGCTAATGGAGCTGGTGGAGCACCGGCGCCTGCTGAAAACGATAACCCCGACCGGGCTTACCGATCAGAAAGTACGGGTAATCATCGGCGCGGAGAACGAGGCGGAGTCTTTCCGCGACTATAGCATAGTTATCAGCCGCTACGGCCTGCCCGAAAAGGCGGAGGGGACGATAGGGGTGGTGGGGCCGACACGGATGTCATACGCCCATACCATTTCCACGGTGGTCTACCTGTCCTCGCTGCTGAGCGGGCTGGTGGCGGGGCTTTACGGGAGAGAAAACTACGACCTTCTTCCGCAGCCGGCTGCCGATTAATGAGCGCCGGAGCGCAAAATCAGAGGGGAAAATCCCCTTTCCCCGGCTAACCTCCACCACGTGACCGGGGTGACTAAAGTCACTGCATGATACGAAGTAATAAAATAGGATTATAAAGTAATGCCAGTAGAAGAAAACGGACAGGGTGAAGCGGTGCCGGCGGTAAGCGAGGAAGATATCGCCGGGTTGAAAGAGGCGCTGGCGGAGGAAAAGACGAGGGCGGAGGGGTACCTGGCCAACTGGCAGCGCGTCCAGGCCGATTTTATCAACTATAAGCGACGGAGCGAGCAGGAGAGGGAGGAGTTCGGCAAATTTGCCAACGCCACCCTGATGTTCAACCTTTTATCCAGCCTGGACGATATGGAGCGGGCGCTCGCTTCACTGCCGGTGAAACTGGCCAACCTTACCTGGGTGAACGGCATCAGGCTCATCGAGCGTAAGCTCCAGGCCAGCCTGGAGACGCAGGGACTGCAGGCGATAGAGGCACTGGGGAAAGAGTTCGACCCCAACCTTCACGAGGCAGTCAGGCAAGACGCCGGTAAGGAAGGGGTAATTATCGAGGAGCTGCAAAAAGGCTACCAGCTGCATGACAGAGTTATCCGTCCCACCATGGTGGTGGTTGGCAATGGAGAAGCGGCAGAGAAGGAGGAAAACTAAATGGGCAAGGTGATCGGCATTGACCTGGGGACGACCAACTCGGCGGTGGCGGTGATGGAAGCCGGCGAACCGGTAATCATCGCCAATGCGGAAGGCGGGCGTATCACGCCGTCAGTGGTGGCGATAAGCAAGGGAGGCGAACGCCTGGTAGGCCAGATAGCCAAACGCCAGGCGGTAACCAACCCGGACAACACCATCTTCAGCATCAAGCGGCTGATGGGGCGGAAGTACGATGAGCCGACGGCGGAGTACGACCGGAAACTGCTGCCCTACAAGATAAGCAAGGCGGCCAACGGTGACGCGGCCGTGGTGATGACGGGCAAAAACTACAGCCCGCCGGAAATATCGGCCATGATACTGCAAAAACTGAAGGCGGACGCCGAGGCTTACCTGGGAGAGAAAGTCACCGAGGCGGTCATCACGGTGCCGGCCTATTTCAACGACAGCCAGCGGCAGGCGACCAAGGACGCGGGCAAGATTGCCGGGCTGGAAGTGCTGCGGATAGTCAACGAGCCGACGGCGGCCTCGCTCGCCTACGGGCTGGACAAGAAACATGATGAAACCATCGCCGTCTACGACCTGGGGGGAGGCACCTTCGACATCTCCATCCTGGAGCTGGGTGAAGGCACTTTCCAGGTAAAATCGACCAACGGCGACACGCACCTGGGGGGCGACGATTTCGACCAGATGGTAATCAACTGGCTGTGCGACGAGTTCAAGCGGGACCAGGGAATCGACCTCAGGCAGGACAAGATGGCCCTGCAACGGCTGAAGGAAGCCGCCGAGAAAGCCAAAGCCGAGCTTTCCACGGTACAACAGACGGAGGTCAACCTCCCCTTCATCACCGCCGACGCCAGCGGCCCGAAGCATCTCACCATCACGCTGACGCGGGCGAAGCTGGAGCAACTGGTGATGGACCTGGTGGAGAAAACGGTGGGGCCGTGCAAGCAGGCGCTCGAGGACGCGGAAAAGACGACCGCCCAGATCGACGAGGTGATACTGGTGGGCGGACAGACGCGGATGCCGCTGGTGCAGGAGAAAGTGAAGCAGTTTTTCGGCAAAGAGCCGCACAAGGGGGTCAACCTGGACGAAGTGGTGGCCCTAGGGGCGGCCATCCAGGCGGGAGTACTCACCGGAGACGTGAAAGACATCCTGCTGCTCGATGTGACGCCGCTGACGCTGGGCATCGAGACGCTGGGCGGGATGGCCACACCGCTCATCCCGCGCAACACGACGATACCGACCGCCAAGAGCCAGATTTTCAGCACGGCGGCAGACAGCCAGCCGACCGTGGAGATTCACGTGCTGCAGGGGGAAAGGCCGATGGCGGCGGACAACCGTCCGCTGGGACGGTTTATGCTGGACGGCATTCTGCCGGCACCGCGCGGCCTGCCCCAGATAGAAGTGAGCTTCGACATCGACGCCAACGGCATCCTGAGCGTGACGGCGGTGGACAAAGGCACGGGACGGGAGCAGAAAATAACCATTACGGCCTCCAGCGGACTGAGCAAGGAAGAGGTGGAGAAGATGCAGCGGGAGGCGGAGACGCACTCCGCCGAGGATGCCAAGCGCCGCGAAGAGGTGGAGACGCGTAACCTGGCGGACACCCTTGCCTACACGGCGGAGAAGACGCTCCGCGAGAACAAAGAGAAAATACCCGAGGAGCTGAACCAGGAGGTGGAAGGTAAGGTGGCGGCGGTACGCTCGGCGCTGCAGGGGAGCGACGTGGAAGCTATCCGGCAGGCGACGCAGGAACTGAACGAGGTGATGCAAAAAGTGGGCACCGCCGTTTATCAGCAACCACAGCAGGCTCCGCCACCACCAGAGGGGGAGGCCCCGCCGGAAGGCGAGGCGCCGCCCGACGAGGGGGGAGAAGATAAAGGTGGGGAAGGCACGGTGGAAGGGGAGTTCCGCGAGGTGTAAACGGCCTGACCGCTAATTTTATGTAAAGATAACGGTAAAGAGAGGCAATGCCTCTCTTTACTTATTTCTGCGCCGCTCTTAAGGGGTGTTTAAGAGGGGCTTCGCCCCTCCCTTATCAAATCAAGGGAGGGGGATACAGGGGGTGGGTTTCCAATCTTCTATTGATTTTATTCTACTATTAAGAGAAAATTAAAACGTGCCCGGCAATATGGAGGAAAAGAATTGACCAATCTGGACAGCTTGCTGAGCAAAGTGACCAAACCGGCCCGCTACACGGGCGGCGAGTGGAACAGCACTATTAAAGACTGGGAGCGGGTGCCACTGCGGGTGGCACTCTGTTTTCCCGACCGGTACGAGATAGGCATGTCCAATTTAGCCATACCCATCCTCTACGAGATACTGAACCGGCAGCCGGACGTGTTAGCGGAGAGGGCCTACGCGCCGTGGGTGGACATGGAGGCGGGCATGCGCTCGGCGGGTATTCCCCTCTTCAGCCTGGAATCCAAACGGCCGCTGAAAGATTTTGACGTTATCGGCTTTTCCCTCGGCTACGAGCTGACCTACACCAACGTGCTCAACATGCTGGACCTTGCCCAGATACCGGTGGCGGCGGCGGAGAGGGATGATAGCCACCCGGTGATCATGGCCGGCGGGAGCTGTGCCCTGAACCCGGAGCCGATGGCGGACTTTATCGACCTTTTCGTCATCGGGGACGGCGAAGACGTGATACTGGAACTGATGGACTGCTTCCGGAACGGGCAGAGGGCCGGCGACAAGGCAGGCCGGCTGCGGCAGGCGGCGAAGATACCCGGGGTCTACGTGCCGGGCCTGTACCAGGTGGAATACCAGCCGGACGGGACGGTAAAGAGCCTCACCCCGCAGGCGGCCGAAGCCAGCCAGCGAATCGAGCGGCGGATAGTGGACAAGCTGCCGCCGCCGGCTACCCGCCCGGTGGTGCCCTACCTGGAGGTAGTGCACGACCGGGGAGCCATCGAGATACAGCGGGGGTGCAGCCGTGGCTGCCGTTTCTGCCAAGCGGGTATCACTTACCGCCCGGTGCGGAAGAGGCCGCCGGAGGAAGTGCTGGAAGCGGCCGGGGAAATAATAAGCAACTGCGGTTACGATGAAATCTCCCTGGTGTCCCTGAGCAGCAGCGACTACGCGGGGATAGGCGAGCTGGTGGGGAGCCTCTCCGAACGGTACCCCAACCTGGCGCTGTCCCTGCCGAGCTTGCGCATTGACGAGTCTTCGATACGGCTGATGGAGTCGTTACCGGCGCGGAGCAAGACGGGGCTGACCTTCGCCCCGGAGGCGGGCAGCGAGCGGCTGCGGCGCACCATCAACAAGAACCTCCCGGAGGAAACGCTGCTGAAAACAGCCGCCACTGCTTTCGAGCGCGGCTGGACGAGTCTCAAGCTGTATTTTATGCTGGGGCTGCCCACCGAAACGGAGGACGACGCGGCGAGTATCGTGGCGCTGGTGGATAAAATACGCGGGGTGGGGAGAAAGAGCGGGGGGAGACTGCCCGCCCTCAGAATCAGCACCGCGACGTTCGTGCCCAAACCACATACCCCCTTCCAGTGGGTGGGGCAGGCAGACGAAGCCAGCCTGAACGCCCGGCTGGAAGTGCTGAGGCAGGGGTTACCCAGAAAAGGGATAAAACTGTCCTGGCAGGACCCGGCACTGAGCCGGCTGGAGGCGGTGCTGTCGCGGGGGGACCGGCGACTGGGCAAGGTCATTTACCGGGCCTGGAAGATGGGGGCAACCTTCGATGCCTGGAGCGAGCGTTTCAATCCGGAGACGTGGCGCCGCGCTTTCAGCGAGAGCGGACTGGAGCCTGACTTTTACGCGCACCGGGAGCGCCCCCAGGATGAAATACTGCCCTGGTCACACATCGATACCGGGGTTACCCAGGCGTTCCTGAAACGGGAATACCGGCGGGCGCTGGAAGGGCGGGAAACGGCCGACTGCCGGCAGGACGACTGCACCGCCTGCGGGCTGCAGCGGAGAAACCCGGACTGCGGACGGAAAGCGGGGGCCGCCAGGCGGTAACGGTAAGTTAAAAACGGGGTTTTTAGCTCCGTTCAGGATAACCGGCCTTGCCGGGTTTATTTTTGCTTACGGTCACCCTCACCCTTGGCCTCTTTCTTCCCGGCCGCCTTTTTTTGATTGGCGGCTGATTCGGGTTTCTTCCCGACTGACTTTTTCGGCTTACCCTTGGTTTCTTCGTTCTCCTGGGTGGTCTTTTCCCGTTCGCCGTCAAAGGAAGCCAGGGCGACGACTTCATCGCCCGGGTCGATTCTCATCAGCCGGACTCCCTGGGTGCTGCGTCCCTGGGTAGTAATGCCCTTACGCTTGTCTTTTTCTTTGACCGGGGTGCGGGTGACGATGCCTTCGGCGGAGATTATCATCACCTGGTCCTCGGCGGCAACCACCCGGGCGGCGATGACCGGCCCGGTTTTGTCGACATGCTTGAAGGTGCGGACACCGCTGCCGGCGCGGCGCTGGCGGGGGTACTGGGCGAGGG
>JACZSH010000074.1 GCA_022574315.1 Chloroflexota bacterium
CGACGTTAAGGACGGCGTGGTCACGGTGAGGCTTACCGGTGCCTGCGGCGGTTGCCCGATGTCAGCCATGACCCTGAAGATGGGAGTGGAAAGAGTGGTCAGGGAAGAGGTACCCGAAATCAAGGAACTGGTGGCAGTATAAACGAGGGGTAGTTGCGGAGGGGTTGCTTCAGCAAAGCAGGTCCTGAAGGGCAGCCCCCGGTGAGCGGAAGAAGGGCAAAACTTTAAAAGACGGAATTTAGCGGAGAGGGCAAATGCAGGAATATCTGAACCAGGGCATCAAGGGAATCATCAAGCAGTTCCCGGCAGTAGAAAATATCCTCGACGATTATAATATCGGCTGTGCTCCCTGTAGTATCGGCTCCTGTTTGCTGAAGGATATCATTGATATCCATAATCTTTCGCCTGGTGACGAAGAGGTATTAATGGGCCGGATTGCGGGCGTTATCTATCCGGGACAGGAAGTAACGATACCCAGGATGGAACGCAAGGCGGTGGCCGGAGCCGGGCAGAAAGGGTACTCTCCGCCCATGAAAAAGCTGGTCGATGAGCACGTTTTGATAAAAAGGCTGGTCGCCCTGATACCGGGCATTATTGATAACCTGGATGTGGAATCGGAGCCGGGCAGGGGAGTCATCAAGGACAGCGTTGATTTTATCCGTAGCTATGCCGATAAATATCATCACGCCAAGGAAGAAGATATACTCCTCAAATATGCCGATGAAAATCTGGATATCATCAAGACGATATACGAGGACCACGAAAACGGCAGGGCCCATGTCAGAGCGATATTGAAAGGGCTGGCCGACAGGGATGAAGCGGCCGTCAGGGAGCACCTGAAGGCGTATCAAGAGCTGCTTACCGAGCACATAAAGAAAGAGGACGAAATATTATATCCCTGGCTGGACAGGCAATTATCTATCACCCAGATAGGCGAGCTGTTTTCAGAGTTCAACCGGAAGGATGAAGAGTGTGGCGATACACCCGAAAAATACGAGGCGTTAATCAACCGGCTGGAGCCGGAATATAAACTTAAGGAGGCGGTAAAATGACAGCGTTTGAAGGATGCCCAGGTTCGAAGATGGTTGATTTCAGAGAGAAAGATACCGAAGAGGAAACAGCCGGGAAGGTTAAATCCCAGCTAGCCCAATGGCCGATTCAGATGCACCTCATCTCCCCGATGGCACCTTATTATCAGGGGGCGGACGTGCTGCTGACGGCCGACTGCGTGGCTTACGCCATGGGGGGTTTCCATCCGGATTACCTGAAGGGTAAAGCTATCGCCATTGCCTGCCCCAAGCTGGATGAAAGCCAGGATATATACGTCGAGAAAATCAAGTCCTGGATGGAAGATGCCCAGATAAACACGCTGACCGTCCTGACGATGCAGGTTCCCTGCTGTGCCGGACTGTTGCAACTGGCCCGCCAGGCCGCGGAGTCATCGACCAGAAAAGTTCCCCTTAAGTCCATTGTCGTCGGCATTCAGGGGGAGATTCTCTCTGAGGAATGGGCGTAGACGCCGGAGAGTAAAAGGAAATTTAACGGGGCAAGACGGCGTTGCCGGAATATTACCGGCCGGGAGACCCCGCAGAGGAGGCAAGACCGATGGTTGAGCTGGACTTGAGGCAAATAATGCCCTTCGAGAGGCACGAGTTGATATTTCAGAAATGGGACTCCCTGAAACCCGGGGAGACGTTAAGAATCATCAACGACCATGACCCGAAGCCTTTGCGCTATCAATTCGAAGCTGAGTACAAGGGACAGTACGAGTGGGAATATGAGCAAGAAGGCCCCAAAGACTGGATGGTAAAGATAAAAAAGGTTTGAAAGCGGCTTGAAAGAAGCGGGGGTGGCGCCGGCCGGTCACCGGTCTGCCGGCACGGCTCCACTAGCCGACGAATTTATAGCTATTGCCATCGTCTTCCACGATTATTACCATGTGCCCGAGCTCTGATTCCAGAGTCTCTTTGAGTTTCTGGATGCAATAATTAAAATATTCAAGGTTGGTCTTCTGCGCCGGGTCCTCCAGCTTTTCCAGGAGTTCCTGCCTGGATACCGATTTGTTTTCGCTGGCAATTAGCTGATGCAGTATTTCGTATTGGCTGGGACTGAGCTTCAACGGTCTATCGCCGATACTCACTTCCCGGCTGACAAAATCAACTCGTAATTGTCCTCTGATGAAGGTCTTATCGTCGCTATAAAATCGTTGCCGTGATATTTGCCGGCGGCGCAGCACCGTGCCAATTCGGGCCAGCAGTTCACCGGGGGAGAACGGCTTCACAATATAATCATCGGCTCCCATCTCCAACCCCTTAATCTTGTCTATTTCATCGCCTCTGACGGTAAGTAAAATTAAGGGCACATCAGAAAAAGACCTGATTTCGTGTAAGACCTGGAAGCCGGTGATATCGGGCAAGCCAAGGTCCAGTATCACCACGTCCGGTTGCTCTCTGCGTACCATCTCAATCCCGGTTTCCCCCATGGTGGTCGAGATAAAACTGGCATCGGGCCATCTTAATGCGATGGTATGAGATACCGCGTCTATAATCTCCAGGCTGTCCTCGACGACCAGAATCTTCATATTATTATTCCCCGTCAGGACGATGTAATTCTCCCCAGTATTTTAGCACATATCATGATAAGCGCAACAACGTGCCGTTGCCGCCGGTGCCGGGGCGTGTCTTGAAGCGCGCTGAAAAATATGGTGATGCTTGTGCACTCCCACTTAAACATAATCTCTTATTGACAAAGGATATATACGGCGGTATCATCATATTAAGTCAGGGTAGTACCCGAAACAGTGTGCTTTTGATATTAATTGACGCAAGTAATGGTCGTCCCACCGGAAAAAATCTAACCAGAAACCGTAAATACGGACTGCTCACGTTCGCTGGGTAAAAGGTGACTGATATTTTGATGAGGGCACGCGACTCGGCATGTTAAAATAGTTCTTGGTCAATTGATTGGGTCATCAATATTATGACACTGCGTAAAAAAGCGCTGCTTATTATCGGCCTGTCGCTGCTCGCCTTGCTGGCTCTGGTTTACATTACCTCCCGGTTCATCCTTTTGAGCAACCTGGAGGAAACAGAGGCACGCTATACCGGACAAAATGTAGAACGAGCCCTGGCGTCTCTATCGCACATACTCCTGGAACTGGAAACTACCACGGCTGATCGGGCGTCATGGGATGACACCTACGCTTTCATCGAGACCCGGGATGATGAATATATCCAGTCAAATTTACTCGATGAAACTTTCATTACTCTGGGGCTCAATCTGATGATGTTTATCGACGCCTCGGGGCAGATAGTCTTCAGTAAGGCTTTTGACCTGCAAAACGAGGCAGAAGTCGCCCTGCCGGTCCGGTTGCAGTCCTATCTCTCCGAAGAGGACCTCCTCAGCGGTGTTGGCACCAGGAGCACTACCAGCGGGGTAGTGCTGTACGATGAAGGCCCGATGCTGGTGGTCGCCCTGCCCATCCTGACCAGCGATGACGGAGGGCCCAGTCGCGGCACACTCATTTTCGGTCGCTATATCGACGCCGATGTGATTAACCGTCTGTCCCTCCATGCGATGCTGCCGGTAAACATCTACCGTCTCGATGAGGTACGGAGTGAGCCCGGTTTTCAGGTGGTGATTAACGCTCTCTGGCAGGGAGAACCGGTGGTTGTCCAGCCGCTCAGCTCGCAATACGTTGCCGGGTATACCCTGATTAAGGATATCCGTGATAATCCCGTCCTCATCTTGAGGGTGGACGGTCCCCGGGACCTCTATCAGGCCGGGCAACGCAGTGTCGCTTATTACATACTGACGATACTGGGTGCCGGGTTGCTCCTTGCCGGCGTAGTGATGCTGATAATACAAAAACAGGTTTTTTCCCGATTTGCGGCTCTGGTCAAAGGTGTCAACCGTATTGCCGAGACCGGAGATACCTCCTCACGCATATCGATGTCAGGCGGGGATGAGCTGTATGTTATTGCCGGTACCATCAACGGCATGTTGACCGCGCTGCAAAGCGCCGAAGGCGAACTGCGCCAGAGAGAGGAGCACTACCGCCTTCTGGCCGATAATGCCAGTGATATCATCTTTACCCTGGACATGAATCTGAGATTCAATTACGTAAGCCCTTCGGTGACTCGCCTTACCGGCTACGGCGACGAGGAGCTGATAGGCAGAGAAATGGCGAGTATACTCACCCCCGCCTCGCGTGATATCGTCACCCGGGTCTTTGCCGAAGAAATGGCCGTGGAAAATTCCGAGCGGAGAGATGTCTCCCGGTCATGGACAGTGGAGTTTGAGGTAATCCGCAAGGACGGCTCCAGGCTCTGGATGGAAAGTATCCTGGACTTCTTGCGCGATGCGACAAACCAGGCTATCGGTATCCTGGGGGCCGCCCGCGATTTAACCGAACGCAAGAATGCCGAAGAGACGACGGCCAAGCTGTATCAGCAGGAAAAAGACCTGAGGCAGAAGCTGGAAATGGAAATAGAGAAAAGAATTGAATTCACGCGGGCGCTGGTGCACGAGCTGAAAACACCCATCACGCCGGTGCTGTCTTCCAGCGAGCTACTGCTGGAGGAGCTGGGAGACAGCCCGCTGGGGGATCTGGCCAGAAACATCAACCGGAGCGCCAACAATTTGAATGAGAGGATTGACGAACTCCTGGAATTAGCCAAGAGCGAGATAGGAATAATCCGCATCAACCCCCAGCCGTTCGACCCGGCGGTCTTGCTGCAGGAAATAGCCGATACTTTAATGACCACCGCCACACGTATGGGCTTGACTTTACATCTGGAGTTACCCGATTCCCTGCCCACCATCTGTGCGGACCAGGCGCGTTTCCGGCAAATTGTGGTCAACCTGATGAATAACGCCTTTAAGTTTACCCCGGAAGGCGGGGCAATAACCTTGAAAAGCAGGGAGGACGGTGCTAATCTGGTTGTTGAAGTCCAGGATACCGGGCGTGGTATAAGCGCCGCAGAGCAGGAGCTAATATTTGAACCCTATCACCGGACGCAAAGAGATAAAGAACGCCTCAGCGGTCTCGGGCTGGGACTGTCCCTCTCTAAAACATTCGTCGAACTTCACGGCGGACGGATATGGGTTAAAAGCAAGCCGGGCAAAGGCAGCACTTTTGGGTTTTCCCTGCCCATCAAGTATGATGGGCAGCCTGAAGTTGAGGAGAAAGGGTTAAAACCATGAAAGTTCTCATTATCGAAGATGACCCGGGAATCGTCGAGACTATCTCGCTCACTTTCCAGATACGCTGGCCGGAGACTGAACTGGTCTCGACGCATTCGGGCGAGAAGGGGGTGGTCATGGTGGAGGCGGAGAACCCTGATATGGTTATCCTTGACCTGGGGCTGACCGATATCAACGGATTTGAAGTGCTGAAGCAGATACGCCTGTTTTCGGCGGTGCCCGTTTTAATTCTGACGGTGAGAGCCGATGAATCCGATATCGTTAAAGGACTGGAATGGGGCGCCGATGATTACATGATCAAGCCTTTCCGGCAGCTTGAGCTGATGTCCCGTGTTAAGGCACTGACTCGCCGCAGAAGCTCCTTACCCGAAGAAACGCCGCTGGTTTACGGGCAGTTTCATTTTTATCCTTCCACAGGTCAGCTGCGTCACGGCGATAAAGAGATAGCGCTCACCACCACTGAGGGGCGCATCTTTCATAAGCTGATAGAAAATGCGGGTAGGGTGGTGACTTACGGCGACCTTGCCGAATCGCTATGGGGAGACAAGTACCCGGGCACCGATGCCAGCATACAGGTGCATGTACACCGCCTGCGAGCGAAAATTGAAGTCGATCCGGCCAAACCTCAGATTATCCTGACTAAATCAGGTATTGGCTACACGATGGTGAAACCGGTGTAAGCACCAGTCCCCTTCTCTCTTACGGTAACTCGCCGGTGGCGGAATCTTGGATAAGATTCCGCTTTTTTATTTAATTTACCGGAAAGCAATTACGCCGGTGTTCCAGGACATGGCGTCATCGCATCGTCAGCATTAGCCGTTCTCGGCCGGAACTGTAAGAATTTTGTAAGCCTTTGTAATTTTTCTTTAAGGAAGTAAGCCCTATTTTAGGGCAGATGTAAGGGGGTGAAGATAAATTGATGGTATGAACGGGATGAAAGTGATCGTCGTTGGGGGTAAGAAAGCAACGCAAGGGCCGGTTGCTTTACTGGCCAGGCAAGGCACTGAAGCCGTAGCCACCAGCGGGGAATCGAAATCAATGTTAGCCGCGCCCGAACCGCGTTTAACGATAGACGAGAATTATGTTCATGACCGATTTCAATACATCAGGCAAAAAATGAGAGAGGGGTTAAGCAACGATGAAGACTGTTAGCTGGCTGGTTACCGCATTACTGGGGGTGGCTCTGGCTGGTCTGGGCTTTATCTATTTTAACCCCGGCTATGAATTATTACTGGTCAGAAGCGAAAGTATGAAACCGGCCATCTATATGGGTGATCTGATAATCACCGGGCCGATTAACGGACCTATTAACGGTGAGATAAAAGAGGGCACCGTGATTACCTACGAGCGCGATAAAAAGCTGATAACCCACCGGGTACTGTCGGTTGAGGGCCAGACGCTGACCACAAAAGGTGACGCCGTGGAAGACCCGGACCCGTGGTCAGTTTCTCTCTCCAGTGTGAGAAGTGTCTATCTCTTCAAGATTCCATTCGTCGGCTATTTAACCAGCTTCGTTCAAACCAAAATGGGCTGGTTCATAATGATTATCATTCCGGCAGCGCTACTGGTGGGCTGGCTGGCTAAGGATATAGTCAAAGAGGCACTCAGCGAAGCTTAATACGAACTTTAATGAAAAGGGGGTGACGCACATTGCATATAGTGAAGAGCGTACGCAAGTAATAAAAACACAGCCATAGATACCTAAAGGAGGAAAAAATGAAAAAGATACTTGGTTTAACAGTCGCCGCCTTGCTGGTCATGGGACTGGTCGGTGGCGGCACCTGGGCTTACTTCAGCGATACCGAGACAGGCACCGGCAGTATCACCGCCGGAACATTGGACATTACGCAGTCAGGCACCGCGTCCTTCTCACTTACGAATCAGGCGCCTGGCATTCCAGCGACCATTGGCATCGACCTGATCCTTACAAACAATAGCTCCCTCCCCGGTGATTTGGAGATCTCCCTATCCGGTTTACTCAACC
>JACZSH010000075.1 GCA_022574315.1 Chloroflexota bacterium
GGGCAAAACGCCCATGTTCGTTGGTATTGACGGGCAGGTGGTAGGCATCATCGCCGTGGCGGATACCCTGAAACCGAACTCCAGGGCAACCATCGCCGAACTGCACCGCCAGGGGTTGGAAGTAATCATGCTGACCGGAGATAATCAACGCACCGCCGATGCCATCGCCAGAGAGGTAGGCATCGACCGTACCCTGGCGGAGGTACTGCCGGAACACAAAGCCCGGGAAGTAAAGAAACTCCAGGCAGAAGGGAAAATAGTGGCTATGGTCGGTGACGGCATTAACGACGCTCCGGCCCTGGCGCAGGCCAATGTCGGCATCGCTATCGGCACCGGCACTGACGTGGCCATGGAAGCGGCTGACATCACTCTGATGAGCGGTGACCTCCGGGGTGTGGTTACCGCCATCTCGTTAAGCAAACGCACCATGCGGACAATCAAGCAAAACCTCTTCTGGGCATTCGCTTACAATACGGCACTAATCCCGGTAGCCGCCGGAGTTCTCTACTTTGTCTTCGGGCAGACCATGACTCCGCCCGGTCTGCGTTTCTTCCTGGGCGACTTCGGGTTCTTGAACCCGATGCTGGCCGCCTTTGCCATGGCCACCAGCTCACTCACCGTGGTGTCCAACTCTTTACGACTGAAAAGATTCAAACCGGCCAGGATTATGCCCGGCGCGCCGGTTACCCGGCCGGTCAAGGCAATAGACGAAAAGCCGTCTTCGATGACGCTTGACCCGGTTACGGAAATAAACAAGGAGGTGCCCGCAATGGCGATTGACCCGGTATGCAAAATGGAAGTCGACGAAAGTTCGGCAGCCGCTACTTCGGAATACAACGGCCAGACCTACTATTTCTGTGCCGCCGGCTGCAAAAAGGCTTTTGACGCCGACCCGGAAAAGTACCTGGCTGAGGCATAGGAAATAGCCGGAGCCAACGGGGTTTTATTTGCATTTGGTTGAATCCACCTGTCATTGCGAATAACCCCCCCTGTCATTGCGAGAAGCGCAGCGACGAAGCAATCTCTAATAATTGAACAATCGATATAGATTGCTTCGCCTTCGGCTCGCAATGACATCACCCGCCAAAACCGAATGATACCGCCAGCCGCCGGCCGGTATCATCTGCCTTAGGCCGGCTCATTTTTCGGCCAACTACCCGGCAAGCGGCAACTGGGAGCCAATACCTCCCGGTTGCCGGGCCGGTTCAATGGCTGATGCCCGACTTGAAATCGTCTTCTAATCTCCGGCGCATCCGGTAAGAAAACGTATTCACGTCCAGAGTGACATCCTGATAGGTCAGGATTGAATCTTTGGTTACCGGTCGCCGCAGTTTCCCGCCCTGACTCAGCCCTATCGGCAGATAGTCTCCCGTTATACTCTGATCGGCTCTCACCAGGCGGCCGTACACCGTGTAACCGCCTTCACCATCCAGGCTATCGCCCGTTTTCAGGTCCTTCTTGGCCACCGCGGCGACATCCGCCACCAGGCAACCGGCCGTTCCGGTCGCTTCGCCGCGAAGTGCCACCGTCGCCACGCTGATGCCCAGTTCGAGCCCGATAAGATGATACGGCCGGTAAGCCGCCCCGTATTCTCCGGAAGCGTCTTTGACGAAATCATGCATGGCGAGGAACCGCCGCATGTGCCCGCTGGTCGCCCGGAAGACGACATAGACCCCCCAGCGCATATGACCCTCGATGGGACTGCCGTCTCTTTGTTCGCTGGCCACCACTTCCACCGTCCCGCCGTGTTCCAGGATTCCACCCGCTGAAAGCGGTTTGAGCACATTGGCCAGGTCCTGAACCCCCACCGGAGGAAATCCCAGACCGGCCGGCTGAGGGACCAGTCCGGAGGCATTGGCCAGGGCGCACATTTCGATGGCTGACTTGGTGCCGTCCAGGAATGAATTGTACATCTGGGGATTAAACTTGCCCGAGGCCAACTGCGCCTCGGAAAAGCCGAAGTGCTCCCAGACGGTCTCCGGGGTCGAATAACGGTATTCCGGCTGGTACCGGGTGCCTTTACCGGCGCAGACAACCTCCACCCCGATGGTACGTGCCCAGTCAATCAGTTCACAAATAATCGCCGGCTGGTCTCCGTAAGCCAGGGAATAGATAAGTCCTTTTTCACCGGCCTTCTGGTTGAGCACCCGCCCCACCAGCGCGTCGGCTTCTATGTTGACCATAATAACGTGCTTGCCGTTTTCAATGGCGGTCCAGGCATGGTACGCCCCGGCTTCCGCCCTTCCGGTGATTTCGATAACCACGTCTAAATCGGCTTTGATGAGCGCCTCCGGGTTATCGGTCAATATTATCTTGCCTCCGGCGGCGCCGTCATTGATTGCCGAAGAGGAACTTTCACTGCCGATAGCTTCCGCCGGCCAGCCCGCGTCCAGGCAGGCCTGCCTGGCTTTGACCAGGTCCAGTTCGGCGACGCCCACCAGCTTCATGCCCGGGGTCAGCCTGGCCTGAGCGAGGAACATCTCCCCGAACGTCCCCGCCCCGATGATACCAATCCTTATCGGTTTGTTGTCGGCTTCCCTTTGCCGGAGTGAATTGAATAAGTTCATCATTACCTCGCTGGCGGCCGTCACATGACAGCACTATACTCTATCTAAAACAGGCCGGATTGAGACCGGTTCCCTAATAATGGGGCAGGTGCGAACCGCAGTTGACCACCAGGTTATGGCCGGTAATGGCGCTGGATTCATCCGAAGCCAGGAACACCGCCGCCGCGGCTACCTCCGACGGCTCGATAACCCTTTTCAGAGAATAATTGCGGGTCAGCCGGGACAATATTTCTTCGTAGTCAACACCGAGTTTTTCGGCTTTGGCTTTGGAAGCATTAATGATCCGGTTCCCCCTGACGGCGGCCGGACTGATACAGTTTACCCGTATGTCGTACTCGCCCACCTCGATAGCCAGTGTTTCACTCAGGCCGATGACGCCCATCTTGGAGACACAATACGGGCTGCGCATCGGGAAACCGGACCTTCCCCCTTCGGAACTCAGGTTGATAATGCTGCCGCTGCGGCGGGCTATCATCGGCTTAAGCACTTCCCGCGAGCAGAGCATGGTGCCGGTCAGGTTCACGGTCAGGACTTCGTTCCATTTCGCCAGGTCCATATCCACCACGTTGGCCGCCGGACCGGCAATACCGCTGTTATTCACCAGTATGTCTATCTGGCCGTACTCCTCCAAAGTCTGCGCCACCATGCGGACCACCTGGCTCTCGTCCGTGATATCGGTCAGAATCGCTTTGGCTCTCCCGCCCAGGGACTTAATCTCACTGGTAATCTCATCCAGCGGCGCCGCCGTGCGGGCGGCCACGACGACAACGGCTCCCTCAGCGGCAAAGGCGCCGGAAATGGCCCGGCCGATATCAGAACCGCCTCCGGTGATAATGGCTACCCGGTTCTCTAACCTCATTACTATTTCACCTCCAGATTACCGCTAAATCATGCTCCCGTTTATCCAGCCGCCCGTCTTACAGGCTAACCCTTATTCCCTGGTTTTCAGCTCCCGGCCGATGCTGTGTGCTTTGGCAATAACCTCGCCAAAGGCAAAGTATTCACTGGTTTCCAGATTGAAAATAATTGGTCTAATCTTCTTGGCATCGGGCTTGCCGTCAGTCATACAGTCATCCGACACGTAGGTTCCCTTTACCTCGCCGATGATAAAGGCGTGGCTGCCCAGGTTAAGAACGTGCACCACTTTGCATTCCAGATTTACCGGACACTGCTCTATCAGCGGCGCCGTTTTTAAGTGGCCATAGAAGACGTCAAACTGGCAGACCTTCACCTTGTCAACTTTGGCGCCGGTGGTGATACCGCAGTAATCAGCCTCTTTCACCAAGTCAACGGAGGGAGTATTTACCGAAAAGGTCATATTCTGCAGGACGCCTTTCAGCGTGTAGCAGTGATGCCGTATCAGCACGGCAATCATCGGCGGCTCACCATTGGCCACGCCGCCACCGCCCACCGCCATGAAATTCGCTTTCCCGTCAACGTTCGACCCCACCAGAAGAGTCGGCCGGGGATACATCAACCTTTCCGGGACCAGCTCGATTTTCGCCATGGCTCTCAGCCTCCTTAAAAACGACGCCATTGTTGCCGGCTACTGTACCACCAGGAAGTAAAGATATTAATCTTTCAGGGGATACTATCAACGCCGACAAAAGACGGCTCGTGCATTGGAATCAGGATATCCGCCATGCCCTTGATACGGAGCATACTCTCGTAAGCCTGCACCGCATCCAGGTGCGTGCCCGGCGTTATCACCGGCATTAATTTCTTCACCTCTTCCGGCGGATAAAAGTTCTCCAGAACGCAGCAGAATCCGGTGATGATGGCTTTACCTTTCTCGGTGTCAATGGCTACCGCCTGGGTGCCCGGCGAATGCCCCGGGGCGGGGATAAGCTCGATGCCGGGAGCCACTTCATAGCGTCCGTTGACCAGGACAAAATTAAGGTCGGTGAAGAGGTCTTTTTTATAGCTTAATCCGGTCAGCGGGTGCGGGGAAAAAGCAAAGCGCAGTTCTTCCTCGGTCACCAGCACCTTGGCATTGCGGCACTTGGCGGTATTGGCGCAGTGGTCCCAGTGGAGGTGGGTCTGGATAACCAGGTCGATATCATCCGGTTTTAGTCCCACCCCCGCCAGCGCCCCCTCAAAGGTGGTCAGTTTCTCGGCCGGGAAACCCCGGTAACTGGTCGCCATCTCGGCATCGGCGCTGGTGTCAACCAGGATTTTTTTGTCGGCACCCTCGATATACCAGAAAAAAGCGGGCGATTGAATCTTCGTCCCGTACTTGTAGCGGAAGGCCAGAATCCCCATATCTGTTTCCATCCTGGTCGGCAGAAGCGGTCTGATACGGTAGTTTGGCATTTTCAATGTCCTCCTGCGCAATAGTTATTGTTGTGCATTATACAACATCAGGTTGTTGCCGTCTCGGCGTTCCCTTTCCCGCTTCAGCCGCGGGCGAGACGATAACGTTATCCATCTGGAGCCGCGGGTTGATTAAATGAGCCTGGTGGTTATATAGTTGTCATTGACAGGGACACCGGAATTAAGCACGGCAAGGCGGATGCCCTCACCAGGCGAGGAGAAGCAAAGATTATGCCAATAGAAGTTCCGAGGGCAATTATGCTGGATGAAAAAGATAACGTGGCCACGGCCATCGCCGACCTGAAAGCGGGAAACATCATTACGGTCAACAGTGAAAACGGCGCCGTCAGCGTCAGCCTTACCCAGGACATCCCTCTCGGGCACAAGTTTGCTCTAAAAGACATACGGCGGGGCGGCGCCGTCGTGAAATACGGCGAAATAATCGGCCGGGCAAAGAACAGCCTACACCAAGGGGAGCACGCCCACGTCCATAACGTCGAGGGGTTGAGGGGCCGGGGTGACCGGCCATGAAATTCAAGGGGTACCGGAGAAGTAACGGCACGGTAGGGATACGAAACCACGTCCTGATTTTCCCCACCACCACCTGCGCTTCGACGGTAGCGCAGATGATAAGCCGGGAGGTAGCCGGCACGGTGAGCGCCGTTCACCCCCACGGCTGCGGTCACCTGGGTAAAGAAACCGAGCTCATGGTGCGTACCATGGTCGGGTTCTGCGCTAATCCCAACGTCGCCGGCGTGCTGCTGGTCGGGCTCGGCTGTGAACTGATTACTCCAGAGTTAATTGCCGCCGAGCTGACCCGGTCCGGCCAGAGATTTGAGACACTGAATATCCAGGATGCGGGCGGGACGACGGCCAGCGTGGCGAAGGGCAAAGAACTGGCCGAAAAGCTCCTCAAAGAGGCAATGGCCGCCCGGACGGAACCGGTTGACGCTGCCGAGTTGATCCTGGGCGCATCCTGCGGCGGTTCTGACACTATCTCGGGAATCACGGCCAACCCTTCGCTGGGAGTGGCCTCTGACTTACTCATTGCCGCCGGGGGCACCGTCATTATTTCCGAAACACCGGAAATGCTGGGGTCGGAACAAATTCTGGTGCGGCGGGCCGCCAATCGTGAAATCGGAAAGCGCATCCTGGCCATAACGGCGGCCACGGAGGCCAGTATCGAGTCCATGGGAGTCGATATCCGCGGCACCGAACCATCGCCAGGGAATATCGAGGGCGGCCTGACTACTCTCGAGGAAAAATCAATCGGCGCCATCCGCAAGGGCGGCACCACCGCCATTAAAGAGGTGGTGCAATATGCCGAAAAACCGACCCGGAAAGGGCTGGTGATTATGGACGGGCCGGCCCAGGACGTCGTCTGCAATACCGGCCTGATTGCCGCCGGAGCCCAGGTAATCGTGTTTACCACCGGCCGGGGGACACCCATCGGCTCACCCATCGTCCCGGTGATAAAGGTGTCCTCCAACAGCGCTCTTTACCACCGGATGAGGGACAATATTGATTTCAACACCGGCGCCATCGTGGAGGGCACGACATCGATTCAAGCGGTCGGCGAGCAAATGCTCCGGGAAATTATCCAGGTCGCTTCCGGTAAACTGACCAGGGCTGAGATTCTCGGCCACACCGAGTTCGGCATCCCGGCCATCATGCCTACCCTGTAGCGGTGGGATGGGGGCAATCAACGCCATCCCCCGGCATGCCCTGTAACCCTCATACATTCAGGCGGACGTTTGCCTGTCTGCTACGTAAGCAAGGGCTGGACGTTCTGACTATCAAAGATTTGGGCAGGTGGGAGAGACCTGGAGATGGTACAACGTTATACAAGGTCAGTCACGTTTCAGAATAGTCTTAGACTATACAAAGCGCCGTTGTCTCAAGGTACTTCTTCATCGACCGTAACGCTCTCTCCTCCGTTGGCGCCAGATAGTAATCATATCACTGTTGCTTAAGTGACAGATAACCCATCGCTCAAATTCACGTTTTGTTAAACACAACTCATGGGCAAGCATAGAGATTTGAGTGTCATCTAAACTACCAATCCATGAATGTGATAGCTTACCGACTGTATATTGAGACCCTTCGTAGTCTAGGTAGTAAAAAATATGGTCACGTTGGTCATCTTGTTCTGCCTCTAGTTTTCTTGTAAAAGCGTCTTTAACGTTCCTGAGAGTCAATTTGATGACAGACATGACCAGCTAAGTATACGATTCCATAATTATTTAAGAAGTCTGTGAAGACTCCTAAGGACTAATCTTTCTTGACCAGATATACTTTTTTTTC
>JACZSH010000076.1 GCA_022574315.1 Chloroflexota bacterium
TAGTAAGTCATTGGCGTAGCGCAGAAGTAGGGTCGCTCACGTGTTTTCTCCCTGGTAGATTCCCCGGTAACCGTCCGTCTCTCCGGTCAATCGCAGAAAAACGAGTTGCAGCACCCGGGCGTTTTTTTGCAGGCGGAATCCCTGAGAATGATAGACGACCAGCAGGGACTGGGAACGACCCGAGTAACCGGCGTCCCAGACCGCCGTATTCACCGTCACTCCGCAACGGAGCAGGCTGGAGCGGGGCGTCGCCAGCGCCATGATGTCTCTGGGCAGGTTGACAATCTCGTTATAGGTGATGCTGTAAACACCCGGCACCAGGTCGATAAAGCCCAGCCCGTCAAAGACCAGGGGAGACAAATCCGACACCCGTCTCTGGCGGTTGTCGGTGGTGATGCATCCCGGCGCCTGGAGTATGGCCACGTCACGCAGGGTCAGGTCAAAACCGTTGGGCTGGACCTGCTGCTCCAGGTCAACCCAGTCTTCGACCAGCGGCGGCTCCTGCCCCAGCAAATGATGGATGTCTTCCCGGGATAAAACGGCGGTCATGGTAAAGCTCCTTTAATTTGATTACGGTATAGTATACACTTTTACCGGTGGAACTTACCGGTCAGCTGGTTTCGGGATGGCAATAATTAGTTTGCCCGGAAGGTGTCTTTACCGAAAAAAGTCATTGACTACAATGATGCTATGGCCGGAAGAAAAGGAGTATCTCCATGATTAAAGCCGTTTTTTTCGACCTTTTTCAGACCCTGGCCCGGTATGAGCCCCCGCGGGAGGAATTACAGGCACGGGCGCTGGGGGATTTCGGCATAAAGGTGGCACCGGAAACGTTGCGCCGGCCTCTGGCGGTGGCTGACGAGTATATTTACGAGGAAATTGCCCGCTCGTCATTGAGCCAGCGGTCAAAAGAAGAGCAGATGGCGGTGTGGGTCGGCTATGAGAGCCGGCTCCTTGCCGAAGCCGGGATTGAGGTCGACAAGCAAGTCATCCTGGGGTTGCTGGACAAGATGAGAGGCTTTGACACTCATATGGTACTCTACGATGACGTGCTGCCGGCTTTGACCGACCTCAAGGGAAGAGGGATACGGCTTGGCCTTATTTCAAATTTCGACCAGGATATCACTGCTTTGTTTGAGAAACTGGGGTTATCGCCACTGCTGGAGGTGGTGGTTACCTCACTGGATGCGGGTTATAATAAGCCCCACCCGGAAATATTTGAAACCGCCCTGCAGCGCGCCGGCGTTGATGCCGCGGAGGCGGCATACGTTGGTGACCAGTACCAGGTGGACGTGTTGGGGGCCAATAGCGTGGGGATGAAGGGGATACTGCTGGACCGTCACGGCTATTACCCGGCGATGACCGGCTCTCCGCGGTTGCAGAGTCTTGCCCAGGTGGTGGAGTACTTATGAGCCGTGAAAAAAATACTATCGGGCGTTACTTGTGTCGGTAAGCTGGCAACAGGTCTATTATTGCTGGTTGGCCTGGCGACTACGATGGTCTCCGCGTGTGGGTCAGAGACACCGGCCACGTCAGGGGAGGGAATGATGGAACTAACGGTATCGAGCACGGTTTTCCGGGAGGGAGAAACCATACCTGCCAAGTACACCTGCCAGGGGGAAGATATCTCGCCATCCATTACCTGGGGCGAACCCCCGGACGGCACCCGGTCTCTGGCGATTATCGTTGATGACCCGGATGCCCCGGGTGGGGTGTTCACCCACTGGATAATCTTTAATCTGCCCGCCGACACCCGTCAATTGCCGGCAGCGGTGCCGACGCAACCCCGGCTTGATAGTGGGGCGAGACAGGGGAAGACTGATTTCGGGCGGGTGGGGTATGGCGGGCCCTGTCCGCCGCCGGGAAAGCCTCACCGCTACCAGTTTACCGTCTACGCGCTGGACCGGACGCTTGATTTGGCCGCCGGCGCTTCCAGGTCGCAGGTGCTTGAAGCTATGCAGGGCAATATCCTGTCCCGGGGCCGGCTTACCGGTATCTATGAGCGTTAGCACCGGTGACAGGAACGGTAAATTTATCTGTTGCCCAGCGGACAGATATGGCACTCACCCTGGGAGCACAGCGTCCGGTAGACGTGAATCAGGCCCTGCTGGCGGGCGGCGGAACTGACCAGGGCAGCGGTCAGCCCAAGCTGACGGCTCATGTGCTTTTCTAAATTATTTACGGCCAGCCTGGGGTATTGGCGATAAAGGTCAAGCGCTTTCCGGGAAAACCCTGGCCGCGAGCGGCGGCGCAAGGCAAAAGCAAAGGGCAGGAGCACGTTCAGGGCGATATCGGCCGCCCGGTGGCGGCCGAGGAGGGCCGGGACCAGCTGGCGGCCGCGGAAGCCGAAAGCAAAGTGACTGGCCCAGTAGTCGTCGGTGGCTACCAGGAGCAGCTCTTCCAGTCCGCGGTGACCCTGGCTTAGGGTGGTCTCGGCTATTTTATCGATAACCGCGGCCAGAATTCCTTTTCCCCGATGACGCCCGACGAGATGACTCATCGCTGCCAGGCGTCTCAAGGGGGAGTTATTGGGCCTGACCGGGGAGAGCTGCCAGCTGTCTTTATCCATCACCTCTGTTTGATGAGCCGATGCCCAAAGACGCTCCAATTTTTCCACCCAGGCATCAGCCGGGGCAATTTCATGGCGCCAGTGCCCCGGGCGCTGTGAAGGGAGCAGTCCGGCGGTACCCATCAGTAAGGCCTGCTGCCGGGCAAGGCTGTCTTCATACCCGGCTTTATCCCCGGCCAGCGATTCCAGGTTCCGGAGTGGCACCCGTGCCGCCAGTTCCCGAAAGGGGAGCTTGTTCCGGGCGTAGCCCAGGGCAGTCATTATTCCCTGGTAAAGGACCTGGCCAGGCTCTGTTCCGGAAAGGTCTGCCCGGAATCCGGCGGCCTTGGACAGGAAACGTTTTCGGCCGGCGTGGTCCAGGAATCCGGTGATAGTGCTGACCGGCAGGTATCTCAACACTTGATGGCAGGGCAGGCGGCACGCGTCTGATGGACGTGCCGGGTCCGGCCAACGGACGGGCAAACCATCCAGGTATCTTTCCAGGGCCAGGATGGGGGTTTGTTGGCCGTTCTGCATCCGGGTGGCGGTGGCCGTATCACGCCGCATCACGACGTGCAGGATTACCCCGTTGTAAGCGGGGTCCTGGTGGTGCCGATGAGCCTGCCAGCTGCTCGATTTGACGTGAATCTCGATATCGCCTTTTTTCACGTCCCGGCCGGTGGTGATAACCGCATCGAGCAGGTCCGCGCCCCGGTTATGATTAATCCGACCCGGATAGATTACTCTCACCGGTTCCCCGTCTTCGGTGGTCATATCCGGCCGGTTCTTTAGCTGGTGCTGCCAGATACTAAAGACAAGGCTCTCCGGGAGATTCTTTGACAAAGTTGCTCCTGTGTTGTTTCAGGTGAGAAACTGCAGTTGTTAGCGATTATACACGGTAACGTGTAACAAGTCAAGCTTTCTCTTTGTTTTCGGCGGGTGACGCTTCATATTTGAAGCTGGCCTGCTCGGCAATAACGGACAGGAGAGTGGCTGAGGTCCCCCGCGGTTGGTACATGGCGGTTTCCCACTCACTGATAGTCTGCTGGCGCGTTCCCAGCTTTTCGGCTAGCTCGCTCTGTGTCAGGCGGAGATGTCGCCGCAGGTTCTGGATACGTTGACTGTCCCAGTAAGTTCGCCTGGCCTGGTATTTCGGTGGCATACCGGGATTCTACACAATTTAGTGTAGGCTGTCAAAAGGGTTCTGTTTGCATTTGGTCGAATCCATTTGTCATTGCGGGGAGCGCCGCAGATGAAGCAATCTTTAGTAAGTGCATTATCTATTTAGATTGCTTCACCTTCGGCTCGCAATAATATCACCCGCCAAAACCGGAGAATACCGTCAAAAGCTTGAACGACCGTAAAACCGGTATCTAACCGGACTACCAAATAACAGAATATGAGCGTAAGAAGAAGATAATAAACTAATCCAGTGATGTGAACTCCCGTAAATCGATATAAATGGCGGTAAACGAAGATGATATTAGTTGCGAACCTCAGTCACCTGAGGTAAGATATAAATGTTAGCACTCTCGCCCGGAGAGTGCTAACCAATTGATACCGACGGGAAAATTAAGTAAAGAAGGAGGACAGAATGGCGGTAAAACTGCAACCGTTGGCTGACAGGATCGTGGTCAAAGCGATCGAGAGAGAGGATATGACCAAGACGGGAATCTACCTGCCCGACACAGCTAAAGAGAAACCCCAGGAAGGAAAGGTGGTTGAGGTGGGCCCAGGCCGGCTATCTGACGAAGGGAAACGGATAGCGATGGATATCAAGAAAGGTGACATCGTAATCTACTCCAAATACGGCGGCACGGAAATCAAAATCGATGACGAAGAACTGATTATCCTGCGAGAGAGTGATATTCTGGCGGTGAAAGGCTAATCACCGCACAAACATTTTAGGAGGTTAATATGGCGAAACAAATTATTTTCGGTGAAGACGCCCGGCATGCCATGAGGAAGGGCATTGATGCGCTGGTGGATGCGGTTAAGGTGACCCTCGGACCCAGAGGACATGCCGTGGCCCTGGATAAGAAATGGGGAGCACCCTCGGTAGTTGATGACGGTGTTGCCATTGCCAAGGAAATTGAGCTTCCCGACCCTTTTGAGAACATGGGCGTACAGCTGGTCAAGGAAGCGGCCAGCAAGACCAATGACGCCTGCGGCGACGGTACGACCACCTCGACGATACTGGCGCACGCGATAATTACCGGCGGCTTTAAAAACGTGGCGGCTGGCGCTGAGCCCATGGACCTGAAAAAAGGCATCGAAAAGGCGACCACGGCCATTATCGAAGAGCTGAAAAAGGTATCTACCGACGTGAAAGACAGAGCACAGATTGCCCAGGTGGCGACTATTACCGCTGTCGACACGGAGATTGGTAACCTGATTGCCGATGTCATGGACAAGGTTGGCAAAGACGGTGTTATCACCGTGGAAGAGTCCAAGGGTATCGCCTTTGAGACCGAGTTTGTGGAAGGCATGCAGTTTGACCGGGGTTATATCAGCCCTTATTTCATCACCAATCCCGAGCGCATGGAAACGGTACTGGAAGACCCCTATATCTTGATTACGGACAAGAAAATATCGGCGGTAGCAGACCTTTTGCCGGCTCTGGAGAAAATACTTCAGGTGTCCAAAAACCTGCTTGTCGTCGCCGAGGACATTGACGGTGAGGCTCTGGCCACCCTGGTGGTCAACAAGCTGCGCGGTACGATTAACGTCCTGGCCGTGAAAGCCCCCGGTTTTGGTGACCGGCGTAAGGCAATGCTGGAAGATATGGCTATCCTGGTCGGCGGTAAGGTTATCTCGGAAGAGGTGGGACGGAAACTGGATTCGGTTACCGTGGAAGACCTGGGCCGGGCGCGACGAGTAACTGCCGATAAGGATAAGACGACCATTGTCGAAGGTAAAGGTTCCGAGGACGAAATAAAAGGACGCATCAAGCAGATTAAAACCCAGATAGAGGAGACCACCTCGGATTTCGACCGCGAGAAACTGCAGGAACGGCAGGCCAAGTTGGTCGGCGGGGTTGCCGTCATCAAAGTCGGCGCGGCGACCGAGGTCGAGCTTAAAGAAAAGAAGCACCGTGTCGAGGACGCCCTGTCGGCAACCAAGGCGGCGGTTGAGGAAGGGATTCTGCCCGGCGGCGGCGTGGCTCTGCTCAATGCGGTGGCTACCCTGGGTAAACTGGAGGCTACCGGAGACATCGCCACCGGTATCGATATCGTTCGCAAGGCGGTGGAGGAGCCGATTCGCTGGATTGCCATCAACGCCGGGAAAGACGGGTCGGTGATTGTCGACCAGGTGAAAAAGAGCCCGGCCGGCGAAGGCTATGACGCGGCGGGCGATGAGTTCGGCGATATGGTGGCCAAGGGTATTATCGACCCGACCAAGGTGGTGCGCACTGCTCTGCAGAACGCAGCCAGTATCGCCGCCATGGTGCTGATAACGGAGTCTCTGGTTACCGATATTCCGGAAAAAGAGAAGATGCCGGCAATGCCACCCGGTGGTGGTATGGAAGGCATGATGTAATTCAGCCTGGCTGGAAGCAGTCAATAGAATAGCCGCGGTTATTGCAACCGCGGCTATTTTTGTCTTCCCTGACCCGGTAATGAAAAACGCTACAGGGTGAGCAGTTTTTCCAGTGACTCGTCTGGCCCGACCGGACCCACCAGCGCCAGGCGAAGCTGGTCACCGACCAGCAGTTCCGTGGCCAGTTGCTGCAATTCTTCCACGGTGACGGCATCAATAGTGGAGAGAACCTGGTCAACGGTGAGAATGCGTCCGGTGAGAATTGCCTGTCCGCCCATCCATCCCGCCACACTGCGGCTATCCTCCATGCGCAGCAGCAGGCGTCCTTTGGAGTACTCTTTGGCCTTGGTCAGTTCCGATTCGGGAACCGGTTCTTTGAGTTTACCCAGTTGCTCCACGATGGCGGCGACGGCCGTTTTCAGGTTTTTCATTTCCATCCCCGCCGAGATGATAAGAGACCCGGTGTCAAGAAAATGGTCGGCAAAGCTGTTTATGCCGTACACCAGGCCCAGTTTATCCCTGATTTCGGTGAAAAGCCGGCTGCTCATACCCTCCCCGAGGATTACGTTGAGAATATCCAACTGAAAACGCTTGGGGTGGAGGTAGGGTAGGCCGGGCAGCGCCAGGCAGAGGTTGATTTGCTCGGTATCCCGGGTCTCGATTTTTACCCGCCGGGGCGGCGTTTTGGGGACGTAATCGGAATATCCAGGGTGGGGTTGCCGGTTATCCCAGCTTCCCAGGAACTGTTTGACGGTGCCCACCATCTCCCGGTGGCTCAGACCGCCGGCAATGGCGACGACCGTGTTATCCGGTTGGTAATGGCCGGCCAGGTAATCAAGCATGGTGTTTCTGGTGACGGTAGAGACGGTTTTCCGGCTGCCGGCAATATCGCGTCCCAGTGGGTGACCCGGCCAGAGAAGTTCGTCAATAAGCAAAGCCACCCTCTGTGAAGGGACATCATTGGACATGTTAATCTCTTCGATAATGACCGGACGCTCCTTTTCAATGTCCTCCGCTTCGAACCTGGAGTTGAGGAGCAGATCG
>JACZSH010000077.1 GCA_022574315.1 Chloroflexota bacterium
CCATTCTGACCAGGAGGAGCAGCTCTTCATCAACCAGGTCTTTGTTGGTGATAACCACGATTCCCCGGTTGACGTCGAGCAGGTCGAGTATGGCCAGGTGCTCCCTGGTCTGGGGCATCACTCCTTCGTTGGCGGCCACGATGAGCAGGGCCAGGTCAATACCGCCCACCCCGGCCAGCATGTTCTTCACGAACCGCTCATGACCGGGAACATCGATGATGCCCACATCACGACCGCTGGGCAGCTTGAGCCAGGCAAAGCCAAGGTCGATGGTCATGCCGCGCTCTTTCTCCTCGCGCAGGCGGTCAGGGTCGATACCGGTCAGGGCATGAACCAGGACTGACTTGCCGTGGTCGATGTGACCGGCAGTACCGAGCACAAACATTATCGTTACCTCCGGCTGTTCCGGGTCAGCTGGCCGGTTTATTTCCGCCCGGGGGCGATAGCCCGCAGCGCCCGCCGCACAATCTCATCCTCTTCCGGCAACACCGAGCGCGGGTCGAGGAGCAGAATATCGTCGCTGATGCGCCCGATAACCGGAGTTTCCTGTGACCGCAGCTTTCGGCTTAATGCCTGGGCAGCCGTCCGGCCCTTTCTATTCTGAATAGCTACTAGCTTCGTGGGCAGGGTCCCGCCGGGAAGGCTGCCCCCGCCAACCATAGTCTCGCCGTCTACCACCTCCGCCAGTTCCCCGAGAACTTCCGCCCACTTATCCGCCCGCCGGGCTAGCTCGTCAAGCGGGGCGGCAATCATGCGCCAGACCGGTATTTTGGCGGTTGCTTCGCCTTTCAGGTAGTGCACCAGCGTCGCCGTCAGGCCGGCCAGCCTTACCTTATCTATTCTCACCGCCCGCGCCAGCGGGTGGCGCTTCAGTTTATCAACCAGCTCCTTTTTACCGACGATAATCCCGGCCTGAGGCCCGCCCACCAGCTTATCACCGGAAAAGAAGGTAAGCCCGACACCCAGGGCTACGCTCTGCGTCACCATCGGCTCCGGCGCCAGCCCGAACTGCGACGTGTCCAGGAAACAGCCGCTGCCCAGGTCGTCAAACACGGGCAGACCAAACCGGTCACCCAGCGCCGCCATTTCCTCGATGGTTACCTCGGCGGTGAAACCCACCACCTTGAAATTGCTGGAGTGCACCCGCATCAGCGCCACCGTCCGCGGGTTGATGGCCTGCTCGTAGTCCCGGGCATAGGTGCAATTGGTCGTCCCGATTTCAACCAGCCTGACCCCACTCTGGCGCATCACGTCCGGGATGCGAAAACCACCACCAATCTCCACCGCCTGCCCCCGGGAGACGATTACTTCTTTTCTCTTTGCCAGTGCGGTCAGCACGAGCAATACGGCAGAGGCGTTATTGTTCACTACCAGCGCCGCCTCGGCGCCGGTAAGCTGACAAAGCAGCCCCTCGATATGAACATGGCGGGAACCCCGCGTGCCGCTTTCCAGGTCGAATTCCAGGTTGGAATAGCTGCCGGCCACCGTATTCATGGCCGTTATTGACTCAACGCTCAGTGAAGCCCGCCCCAGGTTGGTGTGAAGTATCACCCCCGTAGCATTGACTACCGGACGCAGAGAGGGTTTTTCCAGAGCCCGGAGACACGAAACTACCGCCTCGACTATCTCCGCCAGAGAGGAGGCCCGCGGACGGCCGGTGGTAATGGCCTGACGCTCAGTGTCCAGCTGCTGCCTGACCAGACTCAATAGCCGGTCATGCGGATAGGATTCCGCCAGGCGGCGTATCCGCTCGTCACCCAGGACCCGGTCAACACTGGGCAAACGGCGATAATTCTTCTCCATCAGGAATATTGTACACGAGGTCGGGACTACTTTCAAAGCCGTCAGCATAACGGGCGCCAGCGGGTAACCATCCGCTGAAATTGACAATAAGAGCAGGGATTGTTAAATTACAGATGTAATTGAACTCCATCTTGAGAAAGACTAAGCTCGTCATATAAGAAATGATATGTCCGCCAGCCGCACTAACATATTTTCCCGCTATCGCAGGAACGCCTGAAAAAAGGTATAATAAAGGTATCGGCAGGAGGGGTGCCCCAAAAGAGCCGCGGCAGGGGCGGATAATAAACGGTTCCCCATGTTCAGAACATTGAGAGAAGATATCAGGACGGTATTTGCCAAAGACCCGGCGGCCAGGAGCACGCTGGAAGTACTGACCTGCTACCCCGGGTTACATGCCCTCTGGCTGCACCGGGCGGCTCATTTCCTGTGGCGGCACAAACTCCGGCTGCTGGCCCGAATTCTGTCACACATCAGCCGCTTCCTGACCGGCATTGAAATCCACCCCGGCGCCAAAATAGGCCGACGTTTCTTTATCGACCACGGGGCGGGAGTGGTTATCGGTGAGACCTCGGAAATCGGGGACGACGTCCTGTTCTACCAGGGAGTCGTCCTGGGCGGCACCACTCTGGAGAAAAAGAAGCGTCATGCCACCATCGGTGATAACGTTGAGATGGGGACCGGAGCCGTGGCGCTGGGTGCCATCACCATTGGCGACGGGGCAAGGATTGGCTCCGGCTCAGTGGTGATAAAGTCGGTCCCTCCCGGCGCTACGGTGGTGGGCATCCCGGGAAGGGTGGTAGCCGACCGCCATAAACCGATTGTAGACCTCGAACACGGCAACTTGCCCGACCCGGTGGCGGAAGCCATCCGGCTGGTGCTGAAAGAACAGGAAAAACTGGAAAAGCGATTGAAAATACTGGAGACTTCCAGTAATATAACCACTGCCCCTGATGAATTGAGTGAAGAAAAGAAGAAAATCAAACGTGAATTCAACAGCGGAGAAGGTATATGAGATAGACCATCGGATTAACGGCAGCACTGAAATATCGGCTGAGATTTTTTCTCCAGATGCCAGCCTCAGAAAGGACAGGTTAAGACAAGATGGTCAAACAATACGTAATGTTTACCTTCCCCCGAGAGAGGGTGAGGGAACCCATAATATATACGCTCAGTCAACAATATAACGTGATTACCAATATCCGCCGGGCTGACGTCTCTGCGGACAGCGGCTGGATAGTCCTGGAACTGGAGGGAGAGGAAAGCGATATTGAGCAGGGAATTTCCTGGGTCACCAGTAAGGGAGTCAGAGTTGACCCGGTAAGTGGCGATATTCCGGAGAGTTTTGAATGAGAAGAATTTACCTTGATGACGCACGGACCACGCCGGTGCGTCCTGAAGTGGTGCAGGCCATGCTTCCCTATTTTACCGATGTCTTCGGCAATCCATCCACCATCTATGCCTGCGGCCAGGAAGCCAAAGGGGCTATTGAGGAGGCCAGAAGCCGGGTCGCCGACCTGATTGGCGCCGGCATTGACGAAATCGTTTTTACCAGCGGCGGCACCGAGGCAGATAATTTTGCCATCAAGGGAGTGGTTCACGCAAATGAAAGCCGCGGGAAACACATCATCACCACCCCCATCGAGCACCATGCCGTGCTGGAGACCTGCCATTTCCTGGAGGAAAACGGCTGCCGGGTAACCTACCTGCCGGTTGACGGGAACGGTCTGGTTGACCCCGCAGAGGTACGCCGGGCAATCGCCTCCGATACGGTGCTGATTTCTATCATGCACGCCAACAACGAGGTGGGCACAATAGAGCCGATTGCCGAAATAGGCAAAGTAGCCCGGGAAGCCGGCGTCTATTTTCACACCGATGCCGTGCAGACGGCGGGACACCTGCCGGTAAACGTGGACGAAATGGGCGTGGACCTGCTCTCGATGTCGGCGCATAAATTATACGGGCCCAAGGGAATCGGCGCCCTGTACATCCGGAAGGGCACCAGACTGGTTACCTTCATGCACGGCGGCGAACAGGAAAGGGGGCGGCGGGCCAGCACCGAGAACGTCCCCGGTATCGTCGGCTTCGGCCATGCCGTGGCCCTCGCCGGCGAGGAAATGAGCGCGGAGGCGGAGCGACTGACCTCGCTGCGCAACCGCTTGATTGACGGACTGATGGAGAAGATTGACCACACCCGGCTGAACGGACATCCCACGCAAAGACTGCCCAACAATGCCAATGTCAGTATCGCTTACGTGGAAGGAGAATCGATGTGCCTCAACCTGGACTTTGACGGCATCTGCGTCTCCACCGGTTCCGCCTGCAGCTCGGCAAGCACCGAGCCGTCCCACGTCATGCTGGCGCTGGGCATGTCCCCGCTGGAAGCCCACAGTTCCCTGAGAATGTCTCTGGGCAGGTGGACCACCGAAGAAGATATCGCCACCGTCCTGGAAGTACTGCCCCGGGTGGTCGGCAAGCTCAGGGCAATGTCACCGCTGTTGAAAAACCAGTAACCGATGGGCATATTCCGCGGGATACCTGTGCCGCCCCGGTAGCGACGGAATCAAATAAAGCCAGCCCTCTCCGGATAATACTATGGAAGCAGTGAAAGTAGTTATCGCCATGAGCGGCGGGGTGGACTCGTCGGTGGCCGCCGCCCGTCTGAAACAGGCCGGTTACCGGGTAATCGGTGTCACCATGCAAGTCTGGCCGGCGGGCAACCGGTTCGGCGGCTGCTGCGGCATCGACGCCGTGGAGGACGCGAAACGGGTCGCCTATCAGCTGAGCATACCGCATTACGTGATGAATTTCCGGGACGTCTTTGCCCGCAAAGTAATCGATGATTTCTGCCTGGAGTACCGCCGGGGAAGGACACCCAACCCGTGTATCCGCTGCAACCAGCACATCAAGTTCGACGCTTTGCTGGAGAAAGCCAGAGGGCTGGGGGCGGACTTTGTCGCCACCGGCCATTATGCTAGAATAGAGCTTAAAGAGTCGACCGGAAGGTACCTCCTGAAAAAAGGAGTCGACCGGAACAAGGACCAGTCCTATTTTCTCTATACCATGACGCAGGGGCAACTGAAAGCTACTTTATTTCCGGTGGGTGACCTGACCAAGGAAGAAGTGAGACAAATCGCCGGTGAGCTTGGGCTTCCGGTAGCATCCAAGCCGGAAAGCCAGGAAATCTGCTTTATCCCGGATAACGACTACACCGAGTTCATCCGTGAATACATCCCGCAGGCCGCCCTGCCGGGGCCGATACTTGACGAGGGGGGAAATACCCTGGGCAGCCACCGGGGAATCATGTTTTATACCATCGGCCAGCGCAAGCGGCTGGGGTTGTCAGCGCCGGAGCCGCAGTACGTTATCGCCATCCAGCCGGAGAAAAACGCCATCGTGGTGGGACCCCGGGAGAGGGCGCTGGGCAGCGAGCTTACCGCCGCCGAAATGAACTGGATTGCCGGCCCGGAGCCGGTGACGACCCGGAAAATAAAAGCCAGAATAAGGTATCGCCACCGGGAAGCCGAAGCCGCGGTCACCCGGCTCAACGGAGATACTGTTTATGTAAAGTTTACCGAGCCGCAGATGGCCATTACGCCCGGCCAGGCCGTCGTCTTCTACCACGGCGACACGGTGGTGGGCGGCGGCACCATAGAAACGGCGGTAAAACAGGAGAAAACCGAGAAAGAAAAGGAGTACGCCTGACATGGCTTCCATAATTGCTGTTTGCACGAGCACAAAAAAGGGCATCCGAAAAGAGGCAATCGCCGAAGGGATGTTCAAAGCGGAGCACGGCCTGGTGGGTGACGCCCACGCCGGCGTCATCGACCGCCGGCAGGTAAGCCTGCTGGCCACGGAAAGTATCGACAAGATGCGAAGTCGCGGCCTGGAACTGGTGCCCGGCGATTTCGCGGAGAACCTGACCACCGAGGGCATCGACCTGCACCACCTGCCCATCGGCACCCGGTTGACCGTCGGCGACGAGGTCGCCCTGGAGATTTCCCAGATCGGCAAGGAGTGCCACACCGCCTGCGCCATCCGCCGCAAGGTGGGTGAATGCATCATGCCGGAGGAAGGCGTCTTCGCCCGGGTGATTACGGGCGGCACCATCAAGACAGGCGACCGCATCCTAAAGGGAGAGACGCGCCAATGACCATCCTCAAAGACCTGCCCCTGGAAGAGCGGATACTCCGACTTAAGAAAGAACGGAACGCGGTTATCCTGGTGCACAACTACCAGCTCGGCGAAGTGCAGGACGTGGCCGATTTTGTCGGCGATTCCCTGGAGTTGAGCCAGAAAGCGGCCAAGACCGAGGCCGACGTGATTGTGTTCTGCGGCGTCCACTTCATGGCGGAGACGGCGGCCATCCTCAGCCCGCAGATGACGGTGCTGCTGCCCGACCGCCACGCCGGCTGCCCGATGGCGAATATGATTACCGCCGAGCAACTGCGCCGGAAGAAAAAAGAACTGCCCGACGCGGCCGTGGTCTGCTACGTCAACTCCACCGCCAGCGTCAAGGCGGAATCGGACGTGTGCTGCACCTCGTCCAACGCGCTCAAGGTGGTCAACAGCATCGAGAACGACGAGATACTCTTTGTCCCCGACCAGTACCTGGGGAGCTACATCGCCGGCCAGACGGACAAGAAGATGCACCTCTGGCCCGGTTACTGTCCCACCCACGCCCGGATACACCCCACCCACATCCTGCGGCTGAGGGAAGAATACCCCAACGCTAAAGTGGCCGTCCACCCGGAGTGCCGGCCGGAGGTTATCGCCCTCGCCGACGAGGTGCTGAGCACGAGCGGGATAATCCGCTACGCCGGACGGGAAGACGTCAAGGAGCTGATTGTGGGCACGGAGCTGGGCATAATCTACCGGCTGAAAAAAGAGAACCCGGGGAAGAAGTTCATCACGGTCACCGAGCAGGCGGTCTGCCCCAACATGAAGCTGATTACACTGGAGAAGGTGCTCTGGTCGCTGGAGGAGATGAGGATGGCGGTCAAGGTACCGGAAGCGACCCGCCTGAAGGCCAAGGCGGCGGTGGACCGGATGCTGACCCTGGTCTGAGCGGGGCATTATGGCAGAGTCTTACATCGTGGTGCTGATTACCGCCGACGACGCCGGGGAAGGGCGGCGGATAGCGCGGGCGCTGGTGGAACAGAAGAAAGCGGCCTGCGTCAACATCGTGCCCGGGGTGGAGTCCATATTCTGGTGGGAAGGCAAGCTGGACGAGGCGCGGCAGAGCCTG
>JACZSH010000078.1 GCA_022574315.1 Chloroflexota bacterium
CTCACTATAATTTGATAAATAATAACGCTACCGCAGCGCCGGTTCAGGT
Organism: Chloroflexota bacterium; assembly: GCA_022574315.1. Classification (GTDB taxonomy): domain Bacteria; phylum Chloroflexota; class Dehalococcoidia; order Dehalococcoidales; family RBG-16-60-22; genus JACZSH01. The sequence continues at coordinate 50 of JACZSH010000078.1, forward strand.
TCGACGGGAATACTCAGGTGACCACCCGCCGCCAGGTGGGCGAGCCGGGTCGGCTCCGGCAAACGGTAACCCCGGCAACAGTCCATGACCATCCGGATGGCGTGCCTAAGGTCTATCCGGTGACCGATGGAGACGTAAAGAGGCTTGACGCCATGCCTGGTGCGTAAAACCGCGCCGATAACTTCACCGCCATCAACCAGTTCAGCATAGCTGCCCGGTTCAATACCGGCTATCTCATGACCACCGCACAACCGGGACTTGGCGCAGCCGATGGTCGGTACATTCAGAAATAGTCCCAGGTGCGAGGCGAGGCCCAGGCGGCGGGGGTGGGCAATCCCCTGGCCATCGACCATGATGAGGTCCGGAACAACCTCAAGCCGTTCACAGGCCGCCAGTATCAGAGGCGCCTCCCGGAAAGACAGCAGCCCCGGGATATAGGGAAAGTTGAGTCTTCCCTTGACTACCCTGATTTCCACCGGTTTGAGCTCCGGGTAGCTCATGACGACGACGGCAGCAGTGGCCATTTCCTGAAATCGACCGGCCGAAATATCCACGCCGGCGATATACCGGACACTGTCTGCCTCACCCGTCCGGCGCACCTTTTCGGCCAGTTTCTGCTGTAACTCCAGAGCCTCCGCCCGGTCGACTCGCCAGTGGTGCAAATAGGCTGCCTTCATACTCAGATTATAGCCTCAATATTGCCGGGTGGCAACTATTTAACATCTGCCATTGACAGCCAGGCGTTAATGGTGCATAATGTGAGGAAAAGAAGGCTGGGTAAGCATGGTAAAAATCAGGTTACGACGCGTTGGCGCCAAGGGACAACCGAGCTATCGGTTGGTAGTAGCCGACGTCAGGTCGCCCCGGGACGGCGCTTTTATCGCCACCATCGGACACTACAATCCGCGCACCGACCCGGAAACGGTGGTTATTAACGAGGACGCAGCACGAGACTGGTTAAGCAAGGGAGCTCAACCAACGGATACTGCCGCCAGACTGCTGACCAAGGCAGGCATCATTGTAAAGTCCAAAACAAGCAAGGAGAAAACCAAATCATGAAGGAACTCGTGGAATTCATTGCCAGATCGATCGTTGATGCGCCGGATGATGTCAAGGTTGAAGAGGAAATCACTGAGGAAGGCTTGACCCTCAAACTACAGGTGGCCGATGAAGACAAAGGCAGAGTCATTGGTAAGCAGGGTCGAATAGCCGAAGCGATACGAACTTTACTCCGGGTAAAAGCAGCCAAAGCCGCCACCAAGGTTAGATTAGAGATTATCTAAGACAAGTCATTTCTAAGATTTATTACCAGAAGATAAACATTACCTCCCCTCTGGAGCCCAATCGATTCCAGATAGAGGGGGGGGAAGCTATTATTCTCCCCGGGAACCTCGGCAAGGGGGTTCCGCTCTCAAACTGCCCGCCGATAAGTCCACCGGTCAAACCCCAATCGACCACCCGTAAGCCGCCATGAAAACGCCCGATTTGGAATTTATAACTGTCGGCCGTGTCCTGACCCCGTGGGGTGTCAGCGGCAAGATTAAAGTCTATCCCGAGACTGATTTTCCACAGCGTTTTGTACCCGGCGCCGTGGTTTACGTTGACCGAAAGCCATTATCAATCGAGAGTGCTGAACCGCACCGCGGCAAGCTGATTATCAAGCTCAGCTCCGTAGATACCATTGATGAAGCCGGCAAACTCTGCGGAAAAACCCTGGAAATTGAACGTCGCCAGACCCAGCCTTTACCCGCCGGCAGTTATTACTATTTCCAGCTCATCGGGCTGGAGGTAAGGACTGGGCAAGGAGAAATACTGGGAGAAATCACCGAGATTATAACCACCGGCAGCAATGATAATTACGTCGTTAGAAACGCCCAGGGAGAAATCCTCATTCCGGCCATTGCCGACGTGGTGAAATCAGTGGACCTTGAAAAAGGCGTGATGACGATTGAAGCGGTAGCCGGACTGCTCAGCCTGAACCAGAAAACGGTTTAGCCGGTTTTTTCAGGCTCTTTTTCGCCTTCTCCTGGCCATATCCGCCACCTTGAGTCGAACCAGCGACCGCCGGAGCGAGGCTTCCGCCAGGGATTCATCCGCACCGGTTTGCCCCTTTTCACTCAGTCGTTCCTGTGCCCGGCGCTTGGCTTCTTCGGCGCGGGCGACGTCAATCTCGTCGGCCCTTTCCGCGCTGTCCGCCAGCACCACCACCTTATCCGGGCGAACTTCCAGGAAACCACCGGATATCGCCAGAGACACCTCCTGGCCGCCTTTTTTAATCCGCAGCTCACCGGCCTGCAAGGTGGTCATCAGAGGGGTATGATGCGGTAAAATCCCCAGTTGGCCCTGAACGCCCGGGGCGATAACCATTTCTACGTCTTCAGAGTAGACGGCCCGCTCGGCGGTGACAATATCAAGTCTGATACTGGACATCAATCTATTCCTCAAAACTCCGGGCGGCTTCAACGACATCGTCAATGGTGCCCGCCATGTAAAAAGCCTGCTCGGGCAGGTCGTCGTACTTGCCTTCCAGGATTTCCTTAAATCCCCTGACCGTTTCTTTCACCGACACGTATTTCCCCTGGCGGCCGGTGAATATCTCGGTAACAAACATCGGCTGGGAAAGGAACCGCTGGATGCGCCGGGCCCGGTTCACGGTAAGTCTATCTTCCTCGCTGAGCTCTTCAATACCAAGGATGGCAATTATGTCCTGCAGGTCTTTATAGCGCTGCAGTACCTTTTGTACCCCGCGGGCAACCTGGTAGTGCTCCTCGCCGATAACCGCCGGGTCAAGGATACGGGACGTCGACGTCAGCGGGTCGACCGCCGGGTACAGTCCCTGCTCGGCGATAGACCTTTCCAGGGCAACCACGGCATCGAGGTGGCCAAAAGTAGTCACCACCCCGGGGTCGGTATAATCATCCGCCGGGACATAGATCGCCTGGAAAGAAGTGATTGAACCGCTCTTGGTGGAGGTAATTCTCTCCTGGAGTTCCCCCATCTCCGTGGCCAGAGTAGGCTGGTAACCCACTGCCGAAGGCATCCGCCCCAACAAAGCGGAGACTTCCATGCCGGCCAGGGTATAGCGATAGATATTATCAATGAACAGGAGCACGTCCTGTCGCTCAACGTCACGGAAATACTCCGCCATGGTCAGGCCGGTCAGTCCCACCCGGAGACGGACACCGGGAGGCTCATTCATCTGGCCGAAGACCATGACCGTATTATCAATCACCCCCGATTTTCTCATCTCATGCCACAGGTCATTACCTTCACGGGACCTTTCTCCGATGCCGGTAAAGACGGAGAACCCGCCGTGCATGGTGGCGATATTACGGATAAGCTCCTGGATGATGACCGTCTTGCCTACCCCGGCACCGCCATAGGCGCCAATCTTGCCTCCCTTGGTAAAGGGCGTAATCAGATCAATAACCTTGAGTCCCGTCTCCAGCATCTGAGTGGTCGTTTCCTGCTCCTCGAAAGAGGGGGGTAACCGATGTATCGGCCAGCGCTCCGTGGTCTGCACCGGGCCGAGGTTATCCAGTGGTTCCCCCATTACGTTAAAAAGGCGTCCCAGCGTGTTCTTACCCACCGGCACGGATAGCGCCGCCCCGGTATCCACCGCCTCGGCGCCTCTTCCCAGGCCGTCGGTGGAGGATAACGCCAGGCACCTGACCCAGTTATTACCCATGTGCTCCTGAACCTCAAGCACAATTTTACCGCCCCCCGTGTTTATTTCCACGGCATTAAAAAGCACGGGTAATTCCCCAGGTGGAAACTCCACGTCAACCACCGTCCCAATTACCTGGGTCACTTTGCCTTTTGCCATTATAACCTCCTGTTTAAGACAGAGCCACCGCCCCACCCACAATATCTAAAAGTTCCGTAGTAATTGACTCCTGCCGAGCCTTGTTATAGAGCAGTGTCAGTTCGCTGACCAATTCTTTGGCATTTTCGGTAGCGTTACGCATCGCCACCATCCTCGCCGACTGTTCACTGGCGATGGATTCGAGAATAGCGTGATAGACCTCCATCTCCACGAAGCGGGGTAAAAGCTCATTCAACACCGCGCCAGGATCCGGCTCGTAGATATAGTCCACGTTCTGTACCCCCGGCGTGCTGGACGGTTCCACGGGCAGAAGCTGCCGTATCGCCGGCTGCTGCAGCATCGTCGAGATAAACCGGGTGTAGACCAGATGGACCTGGTCTACTTTACCGCTGGTGTATTCATCGATAATAATACGGGAGATGGGCAGGGTTTCCAGAAAACCGGGACGGTCACCAAGCTGGGTGAACTCAGCCAGAATGTCCCGCCGGTGCCGTCTCATAAAATCCAGTCCTTTACGGCCGACCGCAATCAGCCTTACCGGCACTTTTTGCTCCAGAATAAAGCCCGCCGCCATTCGGTTTATATTGGCATTCAGTCCGCCGCACAGGCCCCGGTCAGGCGTAATGTGTACCAGGACGGTCCGGGTGGCGGGCCGGCTCTGTAAAAGCGGATGTAGCGCTCCAGTCTCCCCGGATAACGCCGCCAGGTCGGCGATTACCTGCTGAATTTTCTCAGCATAGGGGCGTCCCGCCAGGCCGCGTTCCTGAGCCCGTTTCATCTTTGAAGCCGCCACCATTTCCATTGCCTTGGTAATTTTGGCGGTGTTCTGAACGCCTTTTATACGCCGGCGTACGGCGCGAATATCAGCCAAACCCCCGTCTAGCTCCCTTCAACTAAAATTGAAAAGTCTTTTTTAAACTCCAGAATGGCCGCCTTCAGCGACTCTTCCGTCTCGCCGGCAATTTCTTTAGTGCTGACGATAGCTTTACCGATTTCAGGGTAAGTATTTTCCATAAAATCGTAAAGGCCGACTTCAAATTGGGACAGCTTACCAACCGGCACGTCATCAAGATAGCCGTTGATAGCCGCGTACAGAATCATGACCTGCTTCTCAACGGGCACCGGCACAAACTGGGATTGCTTCAGTATTTCCGTAATCCGCTGTCCCCGGTCAAGCTGTGCCCGGGTCGTCTTGTCCAGCTCACTGGTACCGAACTGGGCGAAGGCGGCCAGCTCCCGGTACTGGGCCAGTTCCAGCCTCAGTTTACCCGCCACCTGTTTCATGGCCTTGGTCTGGGCGGCGCTGCCCACCCGGGACACTGACAGTCCCACATTTATCGCCGGCCTGATGCCGGCGTTGAACAGGTCCGCCTCCAGGTATATCTGGCCATCAGTAATCGAGATGACATTGGTCGGGATGTAGGCCGACATGTCACCCGCCTGAGTTTCAATTATGGGCAGGGCGGTCAGTGAACCGCCCCCGTATTCGTCAGCGTATTTAGCGGCTCTTTCCAGCAGCCGACTGTGCAGGTAAAAGACATCGCCCGGGTAAGCTTCACGTCCCGGGGGACGGTGCAGCAGCAGCGACATCTGACGATAAGCCCAGGCATGCTTGGAAAGGTCATCGTAGACGATCAGAACGTCATTCCCCTGCTCCATAAATTCTTCACCCATGGCGCAGCCGGAGTAAGGCGCCAGGTATTGCAGCGCCACCGAATCGGCAGCGTTAGCCGCCACCACGATGGTATGTTTCATGGCTCCGTAAGATTCCAGGGTGGACACCACCTGCGCCACCTTGGCCGCTTTCTGCCCGATGGCAACGTAGATGCAGATTAAATCGCCATCTTTTTGATTAATAATAGTATCAAGGGCGATGGCCGTTTTTCCGGTTGACCGGTCACCGATAATGAGTTCCCGCTGTCCTCTACCCAGGGGAATCATGCTGTCTACCGCCTTGATACCGGTCTGCACCGGTGTATCCACTGACTGCCGCAGCACCACGTTGGGCGCCACGCGCTCCACGGGCCGGTTCTGGGTTGTCTTCACGGGTCCTTTACCGTCCAGGGGACGACCCAGAGAATCGACTACCCGGCCGATAAGCGCATTGCCCACGGGCACCTCGGCAATCCGACCCGTGCTCCGCACTTCATCGCCTTCTTTAATCCGGGTATAGTCACCCAGGACAATGGCGGCGACGCTGTCTTCTTCCAGATTCAGGGCAATTCCCATAATATCATTGGGAAACTGGAGCAGCTCGTTGTACTTGACCGCCGCCAGCCCGTGAATACGGGCAATGCCGTCGCCAATCTCAATCACGGTGCCCACGTCTACCATGCTTACCGCCGAGCCAAACTGTTCAATCTGCTGCTTGATTACCGAAACGATATTTTGTCCTTTTGTCGTCAACCTGTCTTCCTCCTATCCTGATGACCAAACCAAGTCCACTGCGAGATGGTTTTTATAACTTCGCGTTCATCAATTCCCTTTTTAGAGCCGCCAGTTTGCTCCGGGTGCTGCCGTCCAGCAGCTTACCGCCAATCCTGGCGACGACGCCGCCGATTAAGCCGGGATCCAGACTGTACTTAATGATTACTTTCTTACCGACGACAGCACCGAGATGTTCGGCCAACCTCGCTTTGTCTTTATCATCGAGCGGGACGGCCGTAGTTACCTCGGCCATTTCAATACCCCGATAGCTGTCCAAGCGACGCCGGTAGTCATCCGCGATGTCACCAATCATCGACAGGCTATCCCGGGTAACCAGTAAAAGCACCAGGTTCAGCGCCAGCGGGTTGATACCCTCCAGTGATTCGGACAGTATCCCGGCTTTATCTTCAAAAGGTAGCCGGGGGCTTGCCAGCAAAGTCGCAATTTCCGCGTCACCAACCATGGCAACGGCCTTGGCCAGGTCAGACTGCCACCTGTCCAGTTCTTTTGCCTGCAGCGCCATCTCAAACACTGCCTGAGCATAGCGTCTGGCATAAGTTTTATTCGCCATTACACTTCCTTAGCGATAGCACCTTACTCTCTTTTCAGAGCTTCGCTCTCGGCCAGCACTTTATCAATCAGCCGGCGATGGGCTGGCTTGTCCAGCGACTGGTCGATAACTTTCTCCGC
>JACZSH010000079.1 GCA_022574315.1 Chloroflexota bacterium
GGCAGGGGGCTGGACTCCATTGGTCGGTCGAGTGGAATCGGCGGTAACGTCCGGGCGCTGGTCAAGGGAGGGTGGGGCTTCGTCAGTTTCAATAACTTTGAAGACCTGCCGGGTCGGGTTGCCGCCGCCGTAAAGCAGGCGCGATTCGTCGGCGGTGAAGTTAGCCAGTTGGCAGAAACAGAGCCGGTGGTCGATAGCGTCTCCGAAAAATCAGATAGAAACCCGGCTGAAATACCCCTGGCGGAAAAAAAACGCTTGCTGGACGAGTATAACGATATTGTCTGGCGAACTCCGGAGATACAGACCTCGACTATCGGCTACGGGGACAGTCGTAAAAAGACCATTTACCTCAATTCGGCGGGCAGTTACATTGAGCAAGAGAGAATTGATTTCACCCTGAGAGTGACGGCGGTGGCCAGTAAGAATGGGGAAGTGCAGCAGGTGGGGATGAGCGCGGGTAGTCGAGGTGATTTTAACCCCATACAGCATTACCACCGGCAGGTGGAGCGGCTGGCACGGCACGCGGTGACATTGCTTTCCGCGCCTCAGGTAAAAGGTGGCGAGTATACGGTTGTCCTGGACCCGGTGCTGGCCGGCGTCTTCGTCCATGAAGCTTTCGGGCACCTTTCTGAATCGGATTTCCTCTACGAAAACGACCGCCTGCGGGAAATTATGAAGCTGGGTAAGCAATTCGGCAGCCCGCAGCTCAATATCGTGGACTCGGCGGTACAGCCGGGTCTGCGGGGCAGCTACAAGTACGACGATGAAGGCGTGCCGGCCACCAAAACATACCTGATACGGGAAGGCAAACTGACGGGCAGGCTGCACTCCCGCGAGACAGCCGCCAAGATGAAAGAGAGTCTCACCGGTAATGCCCGGGCGCTCAACTACCACCATCCACCCATCGTTCGCATGAGTAATACCTATATCGAACCGGGGTCGGTAACTTTCGAAGAAATGATAAGTGATATTAAAGAAGGAATATACGCCAAGAACTGGTACGGGGGTACCACCAGCATGGAAATGTTTACTTTTTCGGCGGGTGAAGCCTATATGATTCGTAACGGCAGGCTGGCCGAACCTCTGCGGCCGGTGGTTCTGACCGGTAACGTATTCGATACGCTTCAGAATATTGACGCCATCGGCAACGACCTGGACATGAACCAGGGGGGCGGCTGCGGTAAGGGAGGGCAGTCACCGCTGCCGGTCTCCAACGGCAGCCCTCATATCAGGATTCGCCGTTGCCTGGTCGGAGGCAGGTGAATGGAAAAAATTCTGGCACTTGCCAGTCGGGCGGCTGAAGAGGCGGAAGTTTTTTTCACTTCTTCGGAAGAGACCAGCGTTCATTTTGAGACTAACCGGCTGAAGCAGCTCCAGACCCGGCAGCAGACGAGCGTGGCTCTGCGCGTCATCAAAGAAGGCAGGATTGGCTATGCCACGGCCACCGGGTTGGGTGATGCGGAAAATCTGGTTGCCACCGCCCTGGAAACCGCCCAGTTTGGCTCGCCGGCCCGGTTTGAACTAGCGGCCGCGGATTCTCTGCCCGAGGTTGAAATTTTTGACGCCGGAGTGGCAGCGGTATCGAACGAGACGATGATAAAGCTGGGGGAAGCGCTTATCGCCCCCGTAATCAGACATACCCCGGATGTTATCTGTGAAGCCGGAGTGACCCGGGGAACCGTCACGGTGCGCATTATGAATTCCCGCGGCGGGCAGGCAAATTACCGGAAAAGCTTCTTTAGCCTGGGTGTGGAGGGGAGCCTTATTCGCGATACGGACATGCTCTTTGTCGGCGACAGCGAAAGCTCCTGTCACCCGATATCAGATTCCCGGGCAGTGGCTGAACTGGTCGTCCGGCAGCTCGAACTGGCCAGGCACCGGGCTGCGGTATCGGGCAAGTCACTGCCGGTGGTCTTTACCCCTAACGGGATTGCCAGCTCATTGATTATGCCGCTGATATCCGCTTTCAATGGCAAGACGGTGCTGGAAGGAGCTTCGCCGCTGGGCAAAAGGCTCGGCGAGCGGGTTTTCGACCAGAAATTATCGCTGTGGGATGACCCGCTGGTGGCCTATCGCCCGGGGAGTCGCCCCTGTGACGATGAAGGCATACCCAGCCAGCGCACCAGACTTATCGCCGATGGGACGGTAACCGGCTTTTTGTATGACCTGCAGACGGCCGGCCTGGCCGGTAAGCGCAGCACCGGTAACGGCAGCCGGGGCCGAGGCGGCTTACCATCCCCGTCTCCCAGCGCTTTTGTCATTGCCACCGGAGAGACCACTTTTGAGGAAATGGTGCGGGACATGAAAGAAGGACTGGTAGTCGAGCAGGTCATGGGCGCCGAGCAGGGGAATATCCTGGGAGGGGATTTCAGCGGTAACGTTCTGCTGGGGTACAAGGTGGAAAATGGTAAAATGGTGGGCAGGGTGAAGAATACCATGGTATCGGGAAACGTTTACCAGGTTCTTGAGAAGGTTGAAGCTATTGGTCGGGATGCCCGGTGGGTGGGCAACTTCTTGCTGACACCGCCTATCTATTGCTCCGGGTTGTCCGTCGCCAGTAAATAGCTTCCGCCGTGTTACCAGGAAAGGTACAGAGTGATGAAAGGTTTGGTTAAATTCACGGCTCGACCCAGGCTTAACTCCCCGAATATGCTGACCGCCTGGCCGGGCATCGGTAACGTGGCCATGATAGTGGCTACCTATCTGCTGAAAAAGCTTGACTTCAAAGAGCTTGGCAGGGTGGAGGCCTCCCACTTTTTCGACCCGATTGGCATCCTGGTCAAGAACAACGTGGTCGAAGCGCCGCAATTCCCCCGGAGCACTTTTTACTATTGGAAAAATAAAGGCGGCGGAAGCGATATCATATTGTTCGTCGGTGAAGACCAACCGGCCTCCAAGGGGTATGAACTGGCCACCTGTGTTCTTGATGTCGGTATCAAGTTTGAGGTAAAGAAGATATTTACCTGCGCCGCGGCGATGACACGCATCCACCATACCGAACAGCCCGGCGTCCTCGGAGTGGCCACCAACCCGGCGGCGGCGGAGGCCCTGAAGCGCTATGACCTGATGCCGGCCAGCAACTTGCAAATCGCCGGCTTGAACGGACTGCTGCTGGGAGTTGCCAAGGAGAAAGACGTTGACGGTATCTGCCTGCTGGGTGAGGTGCCCGCCTACGCGACCCGGGTACAGAACCCGATGGCAGCCCTCTCCGTGCTCAAAGTGCTGACCGAGATGCTGGAAATTGAAGTTGACATGAACGAACTGGTACAGGTAGCCCTGGAGACCAGGGAAAGAATGAAGCAGGTGGCGGCCCAGGCGATGGGAGAATACATCGACTATTTTACCGAGCCAATCTGGGAGCGCGGCGAAGGGGAGGATGATGAGGAGGATGAAGAGGAATAACCAGCCGAGTGAGGGGCCGCCCGGGATGATTGCGGGCAGTAAAGTCAGGCTGCGGGCAAAAAAACTGTCCGACGCTCCGAACGACTATCGGTGGCAAACAGACCCCGACTTGGTGCGGCTTGACGCCACCCTGCCCCTGACCATGCCTTATTCGCGCTACCTGATGGAGTACTCCGGTGAACTTCATTGCCCGAACCCGACGCGGCGTTTCCTGGGCGTGGAGACGATTGACGGGGAACACATTGGTAATTGCGTTTACTACAACGGGGACCGGGATAAGAGTGAAGTCGAGCTGGGCATCATGATTGGCAACCGTGATTACTGGGATGCCGGCTACGGCGCGGACGCGGTGGTGACGCTGGTGGACTACCTGTTTGCGCGGACGAACCTGAAGCGCATCTACCTGAAGACCCTCCAATGGAACCAGCGGGCGCAAAAATGCTTCCAAAAAAGCGGCTTTACCGCCTGCGGCCAGGTGATAAAGAACGGGCACGATTTTCTGCTCATGGAAATCCGCCGCCCGCAGTGGGAAGAAAAGCGTACCGGAGCCTGCCGGTAACTAAAAATACCAAACGGCATCCTGCCACAGGGTTTTATTGGCATTTTGTTGAATCCAACTGTCATTGCGAGGAGCGCAGCGACGAAGCAATCTCTAATAATTGAACTATCGATATAGATTGCTTCGCCTTCGGCTCGCCATGACATCACCAGCCAAAACCGAATCATACCAAGAAAAAGAGCCCCTGCACAAAACCCACCTGCCACATGATAAAAAGGCCAAAGACGACGCTGACCGCGCCGGCGATTCCCTGTACCCAGAGGTTGAGCCGGGCGGACACGCCGGCGGTAAACTTGAAGGGAAGACCGATAATACCGCTGAAAAGCAGCATACCCAGTATGGAGCCGATACCAAAGAGCAGGAGAAAAGCCATCCCCTGGGGTACCGAGGACATGGAGCTGAAAACGAGCAAAATAAGCGCGCCACTGCCGGCCAGACCGTGGACCATCCCTACCAGGAGCGGTTTTTTCAGGTGACGGTGGTCATGCTGCGGCGTATCACCGTGAGAGTGGGTATGGAGATGTCCGGTGCCTCCGTGCCGATGCCAGTGCAGGTGGACCCTGTCCCGCACCAGCCGCCTGACCAGAGGGACCCCCAGCAGGATGAGGACGATACCGACCACGAATTCCATGGAAAGGGCCAGTTTATCGGGGATGGTCAACTTTAAGACCAGTACGCCGAAACCGACCACTAAAAGGGCCATCGTATGACCGGCTCCCCAGGTTAAACCCACCAGTACCGACCGGAGGAGGCTCCGACTGCGGCTGACGATGGTGGTTACCGCCACGATGTGGTCAGCGTCCAGGGCATGCTTGATACCCAGTAAAAATCCCAGGAAAACGGCACTCAATAAAGTTGCTTCCGGCATGTTCCCCTCCGTCGTCTCTTGCTTACCATTTAACGCATCTGCAACTATTCGCACTATAAGGTAAAAAATTTTAGCCCTGGCAATCGGCGCAGCGGCCAAATATCGCCAGATGCTTCAGGTCCGCCCGGAAACCATACTCGCGGTGTAACCGATTCCCCAGAGAAGCCAGTACTGTTTCACCGAGGTCGATTATCCGGCCGCATTCCTGACAGACGAGATGATGATGGTGCCCCTTGTCCGCCGGGTGGTACCTGACTCTACCGCCTCCGAGGTCGGTCTCCGTTACCAGGTCGAGGCGTTTGAGCAGCTCCAGGGTGCGGTACACGGTAGATATGTTGACACAGGGATAGCCAGCCACCACCTGGGCGTAGATTTCTTCGGCGCTGATGTGGTTATCGCTTTTCTGGATGGCCGACAGAACCATCATCCGCTGCGGGGTCAGACGGTACCCCTGTGCCATCAATTTACTGGTTAGGTCAATGGATTCTTTCATGTTGCTACCGTTTCACCGCGTGCCCTAAAGAGTATAACCGAACCCGGTGGAGTCTGCAAGTATTCGCAGTTACGATTAATTTCCGATGCCTCTGTTTTCAGGATTTTTCACGGCTGTCCAGCAGGATAGTCACCGGACCGTCGTTCTGAATGCCGACCTGCATATACGCCTGGAAGCGCCCGGTGGCTACCTTCAGACCGGTGGCTTTAACCTGGGTTACGAAGTAGCTAAACAGTTTATCCGCCTGTGCCGGAGGCGCGGCAGTGGTGAAGCTGTGGCGGCGGCCTTTCCGCCCCTTGCACCGCGGCCCCAAATGGAATCCTGGGCGATGTGGCCCGCGAATGGGGGATGGCTCCAGGCCATTGCCTCAGCGGCCGAAAGCGGGTGGACGTCGATGTGAGCTGCCAGCAGGATCGGCGGTGCTTCGGGTTCGCGGCCGCGCCAGGTATACAAGAGGCTATAGGCGCCGACGGTTTCCCTGTGCAACTCCTCATGGACGTGGGGAAACGCACGGTACAGGTAGCGGTGAAGTCCCTGGTAGGCGCCTCCGTCGATCCCCACCGTCCCTCGGGGGGCGAAAGTGTGGTACCGGAGCACCTGGGCCAATCGTGCCACTTCGATGCCGGCGTCGAATGTTTCAGGCGGTTTCGGCAGCGGCGCGACTGGGATCTGGCGCGTGGTGTACATTGCCGTGCGTAGTGTTATCACCGCAGCCAATACGGTCACCGCCAGAGCCACGATCAGCCCGAGCAGCAAATAGACGCGCGCTGGGGATCTCTGCCTGGCTTCTTTTTCGGGAGCGGTGCTGGGGTGTGGGGTTTCGGGTGAAAACCAGTCCATGAGGAAATTTCCGTTTCCGGCCATTGATCAACTCAACCCTATTTGATTTACCATGCCATTTACCACGGATGAACCTGTCTGGGGATCACGATGCAAACCCGCCAGTAGAGGATCGCCCAAAATGGAACAGCACATCTGGTATCGCCGCACCCGGCAGGATTCGGTCCCGCATCTTGCCCGGGCACGCCGATTATTGCCAATGACCTGGGGGCTCTTGCTGACATGGGGCGGCCTATTGCTCGGCGTCACGATTTGGGGCGCACCCGGCGAGGCCGAAACCATACTGGTACCGCGCGGCCCGGCAGTGCTGGGCAGTGACGAGGCGGAGAAGGCCTTCGGCTATGAAATCGGGGGCGCTGCGGCACGGCGATGGAAATGGTTTCATCGCGAGCGGCGCCGGGAGATTGAACTACCGGCTTACCGGATCGATTTGACCCTGGTCACTCAGGACGCCTACAAACAATTCGTACGGGCCACCGGTCACCCGGTGCCTTACATCAGCGAGGTGGAGTATCGGCATCAGGGCTTCCTGGTGCATCCCTACGAGGAGGTGCTGCCCTACCTTTGGCGTACCGACCGGCCGCCGGCAGGCCTGGGCGGGCACCCGGTGGTGTTGGTGAGCCAGCCCA
>JACZSH010000080.1 GCA_022574315.1 Chloroflexota bacterium
TTAGAGAAATATAGCGCTGATGCCATCCGTATTTTTATTCTTAGCTCCCACTACCGCAGCCCCCTCACCTATTCCGAAGAAATTTTAGAAGCGGCGGAAAAAGGGGCTGACCGGCTAAGGCAGACCGCAAACAGCGCCGCCCTCGGCCACAAAACGGATAAAAAAATAGACGCCGAAAGCTACCGCGGCCGATTTATCGAAGCAATGGACGACGATTTTAATACCGCCCAGGCGCTGGCGGCTCTCTTTGACCTCGCCCGTGAGATTAACACCTTTGACGCCGAGGGCGTTGAGGCTGGTGAAGCACGCAATACCCTTAAGGAACTGGCCGGGGTAATGGGGTTGACCTTTCAGGAGCGGAAAATGGAGTCTCTGGATGCCGGAATGCTGGCGCAGGTCGGCGCCACCGTCTACCAGACATTAGGCCTCCCCGCGCCGCCAGTGGCAACCGACGCCGGAGACATCATCGAAAACCTCATTAACCTGCGGGAGGAGCGGAGAAAAGACGAAAAGTGGGCAGAGGCCGACATGGTTCGTGACAAACTGGCTGATTCCGGCATAATCCTTGAAGATACTGTCAAAGGCACCGTCTGGAAGCGAATACACTAAAAAAGGTTCTATTTGCATCTGGTTGAATCCATTTGTCATTGCGAATAGCACCGCCCTGTCATTGCGAGGAGCGCAGCGACGAAGCAATCTCTAATAATTGAACAAGCGATATAGATTGCTTCGCCTTCGGCTCGCAATGACATCACCGACCAAAACCGAATAATACGCTAAAAAACCAAAAAGAGACGAAGCCGCCGGGTACCTGCCGGGTGTTCCGGAAAAACGCCGTCCCTCTTCCCCGATACCTCCCCTTCTCCGCTAAAAGATTTACACCCGCGGCCGGATATTTTTACTGCCTGATTGTTGGCCGCCTTCTCCCGGTAATTTTACTGCCCTGATTTTGGGCAGCCTTCAAGAAGCAGGGTAGATTAACAACCCTCTCAAGAGGTAAAATATAGCAAGGGAAACCGGTTCAGCGTCGGCACAGCCCGTACCGGGGCCGCGGTTTGTTCTCCGCTCAGCAGTCAGACGGAAAGATTTGATTTTATGGAAATACTGGCCAGTATAATTGGTGCGGTTACCCGCCGCGAAGGTCGCAAGTTCCTCGACCTCAATCCCGATTTTGACGAGAGGGTAGTCGACGCACCGGGCGACACCGATGACGGGCAGACCTTGCTCTACGTTCACATTCCCTTCTGCCGGACCCTCTGCCCCTTCTGCTGCTTCAACCGTTACCTTTTCAAAGAAGACGAGACCCGCCAGTACTTCCGTCACCTGAAAAAAGAGCTGGATATGTACATCGGGCGGGGTTTCCGCTTCTCTGATATCTATTTCGGCGGCGGCACGCCCACCATCCTCATGGACGAGCTGACTGACTTTATCGCCTATCTCCGCCGGAATTTCGATGTCAGGCGGATTTCCCTGGAGACCACCGCCCGCGAGATTAACCCGCCCAATATCAAACTGCTGAAAGCGGCGGGCGTCAACCGGCTCTCCATCGGCGTGCAGAGCTTCGATGATGCCACCCTGAAGACGATGGGACGCACTTTCTGCTCCGGTGAAGAACTCAAAGAGAAGCTGCGCCTCGCCCAGGGAGAGTTCGAGACGCTGAACATCGATTTCGTCTTCAATTTCCCCGGCCAGTCCATCGAGAAGTTTGCCGAAGACGTGGCTATTTTCAAAAATATGGGCATCGACCAGGCCACTTTTTACCCCCTGATGGCTTCGCCGCACAAGAAAAACGCCCTGGAGCGGAAATTCAATACCGTGGATACGGCGCGCGAGAAAAAGTTTTACGATATTATCCTGAGGGAGCTTTTCGAGGACGGCTACAAGGCCTCCACCGCCTGGTGCTTCTCCCGCGGCGAAAAAATGATTGACGAGTACATCGTCGACTTCGACGACTATATCGGTATCGGCGCCGGCTCGGTGAGTATTTTCCGGGGAAACTTCCTCATCAACACCTTTTCCCTGGCAAAATACGGCCAGCTTATTGACAGCGACCGCTTACCCGTCGTCGGCTGGCGGCGACTCTCGGACCGGGAGTACCGGCGCTACTACCTGCTGACCAAGCTCACCGGCATGGAAATCGACCCGCAGAAATTCCAGCGCCGTTTCCACGCCGACATCCATGATAAGCTGCGCCTCGAGCTTACCTTCCTCAGACTCTTCGGTCTGGTGCGGGGAAAAGACAATTTCGAGGTAACCCGCAAAGGGGTGCATAAAGACAACTTCGAGGTAACCCGCCGAGGGATGTACCCGGTCAGCGTCATGATGCGGGAATTTTTCGCGGCTCTCAACGGCCTGCGGGAAGACTATATCGAAAAACAGATTTGACGCCGGTGCCTATTTCACCGCCACGTGCACGCCGGCCGCCCCGAAAAACAGCGGGCGGTAGGTAACCCGGCGGAACCCCGCCTCCAGCAGCATCGCCTTTACTTCTTCCGGCGCGTAAAAACGCGCCGCTGACTCCGCCAGGTAGCGGTAAGCCCCCCGGTTCCCGGAAAGCAGGTAGCCCGCCCAGAAGACAAAGGTGCGCAGGTACAGGTGAACTAGTTTCCGGATCAGCCTCGATTTGGGCTGGCTGCTCTCCACGATAACGTACTTGCCGCCGGGTTTCAGCACCCTCACCACTTCCTCCAGGTGCTCCCGGGCAAGCGGGTTCCGGTAGGTCAGGTTGCGGAAGGCAAACGAGATGCCGGCGCCGTCAAAATACCCGTCCGGAAAAGGGAGACTGGTAACATCTCCGTAGATAAACGATACGTTCTGGCCCGCCGCCAGCGACGCCGCCTTCTTGACGGCTATGGCCAGCATCGGCCGGCTGTAATCAATCCCGGTCACGGCCACTTTATGGCGCGCCCGCCGGGCGATTTCCAGCGCCAGGTCGCCGGTGCCGCAGCAGAGGTCGAGCACCCTTTCCGGCTGTGAAAGCAGGCACTCCCGGCTCGCCTGCCGCCGCCACCGCCCGTCCATCCCCCAGGTTATCACCCGGTTAATCAGGTCGTAACGCGGCGGCACGGCGGTAAACATCTGGTGCAGTGGCTTCTTGCCGCCCGTTCTCACCGCCGGTTGGACCATCTTTAGCTGACACCCGATGGGAAGACGGTGGCCAGGATATAGCCGACGCCGAGCAGTAACTGCGTTAGCAGCACCACCATCACGTTGCTCGCCATCGCCGGCATCAACTGGCTCATCTCCTCGTAGCGCAGTGCCCCCCGGATTGCCTTCACGGCGAGGGGCACCGTCAGCAGGGCGATCAGCGAGAACACGGGCATCATCCCGGTGATAACACCACCGATAATCCACAGGTAGACCACCGCCGTCATCACCGCGAAGATTTTGCTCGCCTTTGCCTTGCCGGCGGTAATGGGCGTCGTCTTCCTTTTGGCCACCTTATCCGCCTCGGTATCGGGAAACTCGTTCAGGAAGAGCAGGTTGTACACCAGGATGCCGGAGGGAATTGCCGCCACCACCAGCAGCCACGAATATCCGGAGGCCTGCACGAAATATGCCCCCATCACCGGCAGGGTACCCAGCCCCAGTCCGGCGGCCCACTCCGGCCATCGGTGTTTCAGTATCACGGACGTATAGAGCAAAATGCAGAGTCCCGCCACCACCAGCAGGGGCAGCAGCAGCCAGCCCCTCACCACCACGAAGTAAACGCCTATCGCTGCCGCCAGCAGCAGGGCGATCAGGCTGAACCGTAACATCTGCCCCGGTTTGAGCAGGCCCGCCGGCAGTACGCCGCTGCCGCCGCTGAACGGAGTCCGCTTCACCGCCAGGTCAACCCCGCTCTTGTAATCAAAGTAGTCGTTCAGCGTATTCACACTGATGTGCGCCAGCAGTAACCCGAAAAATGCCAGCACCGCGTACCCGAAATGAAAAAATCCGTTATACCAGGCGATGCTGGTTCCCAGGAATGCCAGCACCACGGTAAGAATCAGGAACTGCGGCCTGGTCCCTATAAACCACACTTTCAGTGCCATCGGGCTACCTCCGTTCAAATTGGGATTCTCTGGTTTTGGCCGGTCTTTCTCCGGCCAGGTTCATTATACAAAAAAAAAGGAAGGCATTGCCAGCGCCAATGCCTTCCCTGCGTAACCCATCTTATTTGATTTCAGCGCCCAACCACCCTGCCCGGCCAGTTTTTACACCCTGGCCTGCGCATTTCGCACGCCCATCCAGATTCCAGCTAACCTTAACCGGAATCCACCCGGCTAATAAATTACCTCTAAATGAAAAAACGCCCGAATTGGGGGAATTGGAATACGGCGGTTTTAACCTTTGCCTATCCGGAAAACCTTGGTACTGCAGGCTGGGCAGGTACCCTGTATCGCCGGGCGCTTGTTTTTCAGCGTAATCGACTGAGGATTTTTAATCTCTACTTTCTTGCGGCATTTCATACAATATGCTTGGGGCATTTGGGAACCTCCTTATATGTTTTATCAAGCCAGAATAACAAACATATTCGTGTTTGTCAATAGCTAAATCAGGGGGAAACCACCCATTTTACTGTTTTGCGGTACTTATTTTTACCTCTCCACCCACCACCACCTCCAGGAAAGCGCCGGCGCTGCCACCGCTGAGGGCTATTTCCAGGTAACCACTGCTGCCGACCAGCGCCTTCAGCCCTTCCCGTTCCCCATAAGTTTCACTCAGTCCGCGGAGGCGCCTGCCGCCCACCTCGATGATTATCGCCGCCCTGTCGGCGGGTAAATCATCGCCCTTCAGGCTCGTAATCAGGTTGCCGAAGTGGTCAACGTGCAGAATATGTCCCACCAGCCTCCCCCCCGCCTCCCGGTAAACTCCGGGTAGCGGCAGCGCCCTCAGCCTGTCGACCGCCTCGCCGAAGTCGGAGGGGTTAGCGCCCAGGGAAAGCCGCGCCGCCACCGGGGCAAAGATGTCCCGGCCGTGGAAAGTGGCGCTCACCGGCTGCCGCCAGAACTCGGGTCGGGTGATGGCCACCGCGGCCACGCCGGGGGGCAGTGCTCTCTGCCTGGACCGGTTTGCCGGGTGTCTGCGACGGGATTGAATTTGGCCGGCTGCCCACAGCACCTGGCTGAGCACCCCGTTATCCGGCGCCACGAAATAGGCCCGGGGAGTCCTCAGGATAACCGCCCGCCGCGCCGTGCCCACGCCCGGGTCGACCACCACCAGGTGGACGGTGCCCTCGGGAAAGAAGCGATAGGCCGTGCTCAGCACGAAGGCGGCCTGAGAGATATTCTGCGACTGAATCCCGTGGCTGATATCAATCAACTGCGCCGCCGGGTTGATGCCCAGTATGACGCCTTTCATCGCCGCCGCGTAGCCGTCGGCGGTCCCGAAATCAGTGGTCAAGGTTATAATTCCGCTCATGTCATTCCCGTCCGGGGACACATATGGCTAGGTCAGCACGAGCGAAATCAGGGCCACGGTGATAAAGATGACCGCCAGGGCGATAGTCATCTGAAACATGGTCTTTTCCAGACCTCTCCGGGTACGGTAGACGGAATCCGCCTGGCCGAAGATACCCCCCAGCCCTCCGCCGCGCACCTGCAGCAGGATAATCAGTACCAGCGTCACCGCCAGTACTATCTGCGCTATGTTTAAATAGACTTCCATTTTTCCTTTCCTCTGCCGTTTTTCAGCCTTCCCCCAGCTTTTTCTTCAGTATTTCACTCACCAGGGCCGGGTTGGCGCGCCCTTTGGTCGCCCTCATTACCTGTCCCACCAGGAATTTGAGCGCCGGCTCCTTGCCTGCCTTGAAATCGGCCACCGGCCGGGCGTTAGATTTTATCACTTCGCCGACCGTTTCTTCAAGTTGCCGGCGGTCGCTTATCTGTCCCAGCCCCTTCTCGCCGATTATCTCGTCGGCACCCTTGCCCGTTTTGAACATTTCTTCAAGTACGGATTTAGCTGTAGGAGCATTAATCAAGCCATTATGTTCAACTAAAATCAGCTCGGAAAGGCGCTCGGGGCTAACTCTCTCCTTGAACTTACTTATATCTATGTTTTCCACATTCATGATGTGACTGACCTCGCCCAGGAGCCAGTTGCTGACCTCTTTGGCGGCCTTAGCCGGCGGCAACTGCCGGTACTGCTCGGTCCGGGCGCTTTGTTCAAAGTAGTCCGCCATCGCCCGGGAGCCGGTGAGCAGGTTGGCATCATAGCGGGGCAGGCCGTACTCGGCGAGGAAGCGGTCACGCCGCGCCTCGGGCAGCTCCGGCAGCCGGGCTCTGATCTCCTCCACCCACTCCCGACTTATGCTTAGCGGCGGCAGGTCCGGTTCCGGGAAATAGCGGTAGTCGTGGGCGTACTCCTTGCTGCGCTGGGAGACCGTTTTACCGGTCGCCTCCACCCATCCCCGCGTCTCCTGGACCAGCCTTTTCCCTTCCTCGACTGCCTTCCGCTGCCGTTTGGCTTCGTATTCCAGCGCCTGGTAGACCGCCCGGAAGCTGTTCATGTTCTTGACCTCTACCTTGGCCAGGGTCTCCCGGCTGCCCTCGGGGCGGAGGCTGATGTTGGCGTCACAGCGGAAGCTGCCTTCTTCCATGTTTCCGGTGGAGACGCCCAGGTATTGCAGGATAGCGCGCAGCTTTATCAGGTACTGCCGGGCTTCCTCC
>JACZSH010000081.1 GCA_022574315.1 Chloroflexota bacterium
GTCGGGGCGGATTAGTTCCCGGTGGCGTCATTGGGTGAGATGGAGATTGCTTCGTCGCGGCGCTCCTCGCAATGACAGGGTGGCGCTCCTCGCAATGACAAGGTAGGCACTATTAGCAACGACAAAGGGTGCCAACCCTGCGCCAACGAAGCCACCAAGTAGTGTTTCGGAGGTCCTCTGCTTCATGTTATACTTATGGTTACCGGAGCGGAGTAGCAAGAAATGAGCTTTTTCAGCGACCTGGACAGGATGTGGGGGAAAGAAGGCAAACCGCCGTCACGGCCGGCAAAAACCAGAGCGGCGTCAAACCCGGCCCGGAAATGGGTTATCATCATCGGGGGGCTGGTACTCCTTTTCATTCTCGCCTCGATAGGCAAAGGCATCTATACAGACTGGCTGTGGTTCGGCAGCCTGGGTTTCAGTAACGTCTACAGTACCATCCTGACGACCAGGTTATGGCTTTTCGCCGTCGGTGCCCTGGCCTTCCTGGCACTGCTTTTAGCCAGCCTTTTCCTGGCGCGCCGGCTGTCTCCGGCCATCGGGGAAAACGTCATCTTCGGCGACGGGATGGTGGTGGTACGCCGTTTCTTCGATTTGATGGTACTGGCGGTAGCCCTTTTTCTCGGCCTCCTCTTCGGGTTGGTCACCTCCGGCCAGTGGGAAACGGTGTTGCGCTTTGGCAGCGCCAGCAGTTTCGGCGTCACCGAACCCCTGCTGGGACGGGATGCCGGTTTCTATGTCTTCATCCTGCCGCTGTACAACTTTATCCAGGGGTGGTTTTCCTGGGCGATTGCCCTTATCTTTATTTTCACGGCGGCGATTTACGCGGTCAACACCGGCTTCCGCCGTACCGCCCTGAGCACCGCCATCAAGTTACACCTTTCGGCGCTCGGCGCCGTCTTTTTCTTCCTTATCGCCTGGAACTATCGGCTGAAAATCTTTGACCTGGTCTACTCCCAGCGCAGCGTAATCTTCGGCGCCGGTTATACCGACGTCCATGCCCAATGGCTTGCCTGGCGGATACTCATCATCATCGCCACCGTGGCCGGTGTGCTGCTGATAGCGGGCATCCTGCGGCGCTGGCGGCGGGCAGTGGTCATCCCGATTGGGGTCTGGCTGGTGAGTGCCATCGTTTTCGGGAGCATTTATCCGGCGCTGGTACAGAGGTTCCAGGTGGAACCCAGCGAGCTTGCCCGGGAGACCCCGTACATCGAGCGCAATATCAAGTTGACCCGTTACGCCTTCGACCTGGAAAAAATAGAGGAAACGGACATCCTGGTGGAGGACGCCCCCAGCAAGGAGGACATCGCCCGGAATCCGGCTACCATGAACAATATCCGACTGTGGGACTACCGTCCGCTCAAGGACACCTACAACCAGATACAGTCGATAAGGCTGTACTACGATTTTATCGACGTTGACGTTGACCGCTACCGGATTGACGGCGACTACCGCCAGGTGCTGATAGGCGCCCGGGAGCTTTCCCCGGAAAAGCTGCCCACGCAGGCGCAGACGTGGGTCAACCGCCGCCTGCAGTTTACCCACGGTTACGGGGTTACCATGAGCCCGGCCAACGAGGTAACCAAACAGGGCCTGCCCAACCTCTGGATAAAAGACGTACCGCCTATCGGCAGGATTAAAGTGGAGCGACCGGAGATTTACTTCGGGGAGAAGGCGGGGGACTACGTTATCGTCAACACCAACGTCGAGGAGTTCGATTACCCCAAAGGGGACACCAATGTCTACACCAGGTATACCGGCGAAAACGGCATCGGCCTGGACTCCTTTTTCCGCCGACTGGTTTTCGCCTGGGAACTGGGTGATATCAATCTCCTTATCAGTGGTGAACTGACGCCGGATAGCCAGCTCCTCTTACACCGCAACATACAGCAGCGGGTGCAGCGCATCGCACCTTTCCTGTCGCTCGACCGCGACCCTTACATCGTGGTCGACGAGGGCGGTCTGTACTGGGTGCAGGATGCTTATACCACGTCGAATCGTTTCCCTTACTCCCAGCCGGCATCGGGAGGAATAAACTACATCCGCAACAGTGTCAAGGTGGTGACCAGTGCCTACGACGGCTCGGTAAACCTGTACCTGATTGACACGGAGGATGCGGTGGCCAGAACCTATGCCGATATTTTCCCCACTCTGTTTACGCCGATAGAGACGATGCCGGAGTCACTCCGGGCACACCTCCGCTACCCGCTCGACCTTTTCCAGATGCAGGTCTCAATGTACGAGACCTATCACATGCAGGACGTCCGGGTCTTTTATAATAAGGAGGACCTGTGGACAATCCCCTGGGAGACCTACGCCGACGCCGAGCGCCCGGTGGAACCGTATTATGTGATAATGAAACTTCCGGACGAGACGCAGGAGGAGTTCGTGCTGATGCTCCCGCTGACGCCCACCCAGAAGGACAACATGATTGCCTGGCTGGCGGCGCTCAGCGACGGGGACCGGTACGGTAAGCTTATCGCCTACAACTTCCCCAAGGACAAGCTTATCTACGGGCCGCGGCAGATAGAGGCACGAATCGACCAGGACACGGCTATCTCCAGCCAGTTCACGCTCTGGGGACAGCAGGGTTCACAGATTATCCGCGGCAACCTGCTGGTAATACCCATCGAGCAGTCGATTCTGTACATTGAGCCGATTTACCTCCGGGCGGAGAGAGGTCAACTTCCCGAACTGAAACGGGTTATCGTGGTCAGCGGCGACATGATTGCCATGGAGCCGACCCTGGCCGAGAGCCTGAGTGCCATCTACGGCGCCCCGGCCACGGTGCCACCGCCACCGCCGACGCCGACGCCGCTACCCGACATTGAAACACCGGCCGAAGTTACCGAGCTTGCCCGTCAGGCGCAGGAGCATTACCAGCGAGCGCAGGAGTACCTCAAGGCGGGTGACTGGGGAAACTGGGGAGAAGAGCTGGAGAAGATGGAAGAAGTGCTGCGGCAGCTGGTGGAGATATCTACCGAATAGCGGTGAACCAGGCGGCGACGTAAGCATATCCGTTAGCGGTTACTACCTCATTTTCCGTCCATAAGCATCAGGGTGTCCCAATCCATGACGTAGCCTACCATCCCGTTTGCATATTACCGGAACGGGTGCTATTATACCTAGCAACTCCAGGTATAAAGCGTATCGAGGTAAAACAGGCGGGCGGAGGCAACGGCCTGTCCAGCAGGTACCGGTGACAGTTGCATAATTTACCCGGGTGAGGGTAGAAGAACACCTCGTCACTCTAGACACCAAGATACGTGAGGTAGGAAATGACACCGAAAAGAGAGTTGATTAAAGGCAGCTCCAGCTCCCTGCTCCTCTGCCTGATTGAACAACAGCCGATGTACGGCTACCAGATTATCAAAGAGATGGAAAGCCGGAGCCAGGGCTATTTCAATTTCAAAGAAGGTACCCTCTACCCGGCTCTCCACCGCCTGGAAAAGGCAGGACTAATCACCGGCCAGTGGCAGATGCTGCCCAACGGCCGGCCCCGGCGCTACTACTACATCACGACCAGAGGCGAAGCCAAGATAGCCGCCGAGAGAGTCCAGTGGCAAGACTTTTTAACGGCGATACGCCTGATTATTAAACCAGCCAGCACTTAACAGGTAAATACGATGACATCTACCGTGGAGCACTACCTGGAGAGCATCAGGGACAACCTCAGTCTTGATCTCTTTGAAGAGAGGGAGATAGTCAACGAGCTTGAGACGCACATCGAAGACCGGATTGAGGAACTGAAAAAGGCCGGTCTCTCCGAGGAGGAGGCGGCGCAGACCTGCCAGGGCCTGCTGGGCTCAGCCAAGATGGTCGCCCGCCAGATATACGAGGCCCACAGCCAGGGTAGCTGGCAACAGGCAACGCTGGCGGCAATGCCCCACCTGCTTTTCGGCCTTTTGTTCGCGCTCAACTGGTGGCACCACCTGGGCTGGCTGGCGGCGGTCACCGTGCTGGTGATTGGCACGACTATCTACGGCTGCCGGCACCGTAAACCGAACTGGGTCTTCCCGTGGCTGGGTTATTCCCTACTGCCGGTGGCCGTGGTGGGACTGCTGTTACCTTATCTGCCGGAGGGGCTGCTATGGGTGGGGGTAGTTTTATATATCCCGCTGACGACCTGGTGGCTGTATTACCTGGTGGACCAGACGGTAAGGCGGGACTGGCTGTTCGGTTCGGTGATGCTGCTGCCGGCACCTATCATCGCCGGCTGGTTCCTGGCCGTGGAACCACAGGGCCGGTTCACCGAAGTCACCCTGCAGCGTGCTTACGATTTCGCGCCCTGGATAGGGCTGAGTTTCATCGCCCTGGCCCTGACTATCGCCATCTTTATCCGACTGCGGCAGCGCTGGCTGAGGGCCGCCCTGCTGATAATATCAGGGCTCTTAATCCTGGCCATGATTGCCTACTACACCGAAGGCAGGCTCAGTTTGCCGGCTTTTCTGTTCCTGGTGCTGGGTATGGTAGCCCTTTTCCTAATCCCGGCACTGCTGGAACGGCGCATCAGAGGAAGCGAGAAACGAAGGTTCCAGCAATTCCTGGAAAGCTATTGACCGCCGGCGATATACGCCGCGTAAAGGTGGTTCCGATGCCGAAGGTTACCGTGGTTACCGATAGTATTGCCTGCCTGACCAGGGAACTGGTGGCGCAGTACGATATCGAGGTAGTGCCGATTAATTTTTACGCCGGGGGTAAAATGTACCGGGACGGGGTGGATATAACTCCATCCGAGGCCTACCGGCTGTTCCTGGCCGACCCGGATTCGTTCAAGACGTCAGCGGCCTCCCCCGAGGACTGTCTGAACGCCTTCCGGAGGGCGAGTCAGCGGGCCGACAACATCGTCTTCGCCACCGTATCAGTCAAGCTGAGTGCCGTTTACACCTCGGCGCTGGAAGCCAGGGAACTGGCGAAGACAGAACTTCCCGGCACGGCCATTGAGCTGGTGGACACGCATCTGGCGACGCCGGCGGAGGGGTTCGTGGTGCTGGCAGCGGCGCGGGCGGCGGCGGCGGGGAAAAGCCCGGAGGAAGTGGTGCGTGCCGCCGAAGCGACACGGGACAAAGTGGGGTGCTTTATTTTGCTGGATACGATACGCCACGTCTTCCGGTCAGGGCGTATACCCAAAATTGCGTCGCAGGTAGGCTCCATACTGAACATCAGGCCTATCCTGTCCGTATCCGAAGTCATCCATTTTCTGACCGCGGTGCGAAGTCGGGAACGGGGCATCGAACGAATACTAGAACTGACCAAGGGAAAGGTGGGAAAAAGCCCGGTGCACGTCTCGGTGTTTCACGCTTACGCGCCGGAAGAAGCCGGAAGACTGAAAGAGAGGGTGGCCGCCGAGTTTAACTGCGTCGAGCTGTGGCTGGGGGAGTTCAGCCCGGTAATGGGCTACGCCTGCGGCACGGGCACGGTCGGAGTGGCTTTCTACACCGATGACTGAGCCGGCAGGCAACCCGGCCCGTACCAACCTGACGACGGATAGAAAGCTAACGAGGGAGTTTTTATGGCACTAAACATCGTCATCGGCATTACAGCCGGTTACCTGCTGGGCGCCATCCCGTTTGCCTATATCACCGGACGGCTGATAAAGGGCGTGGATATCCGGCAGGTGGGCGGCGGCAATATGGGCGCCCTGAATACGGTGCGGGAGATAGGACTGGTTCCCGGACTAATCGTGCTGATGGTCGATATGGCGAAGGGAGCGGCGGCAGTGCTCATTGCCACCGGGCTGGACGTTTCCCTGATATGGGTGTTCGCCGCCGGCGCGGCGGCGGTTATCGGGCACAACTGGCCCGTTTTCCTGAAATTCAGGGGAGGCAAGGGAGCCGCCACCGCTATCGGGGTGTTCCTGGCCCTGATGCCAACCGAGATGGGCATCAGCCTGGCGATAATCGGCGTGGTGGTCATCATCACCAGCAACGTCCGGCTGGGGCTAACCGTGGGTCTGACCCTGCTGCCTTTTGTTACCTGGCTGTTCAACGGTTCCGGCTGGCTGATCGGATTTTCCCTGGCGCTCTCGGCGTTTCTCCTGCTCAGGTCGTTACCCGGCTCCAGAGCAGCGGTGAATACCGGTGACCGAAAGAAGCCGGTTTTCGACCGGGACTACCATTTCTGGCAGACGAAAAAGAATAAATGAACCGGGTAGGCATCACCAGGCATTAGATTGCTTCGTCGCTGCGCTCCTCGCAATGACAATACCATACTAAGCCAAACTGGCGGAAGAACCGAAAACGTCCTATAATCAGAAGATGGCAGCAACGCAGGTCGTCTCCGATGTACAGAAGCTGGCGGCAAACCTTGGGGAGCTCCCCGAAGCACAGGTACAGCCGGCATTTATCGTGGTGAGCGGGCTGCCGGGTACCGGCAAGTCCCATTTCTGTGATCAGCTCGCCGAGAGACTGCCGCTGGTCATCCTGAATAGCGACGCGCTGCGCAAGACCCTTTTTCCTTCGCCATCATACCGCACCGAAGAGAGCGGGCAGCTATTCCAGGCTATTCACCGCCTTATCGAAGACCTGCTTAAAAAAGGCATACCTCTTGTCCTGGATGCGACCAACCTCTCGGAACGGTACCGCGAACACCTGTACCGCATTGCCGACCGGCAAAAAGC
>JACZSH010000082.1 GCA_022574315.1 Chloroflexota bacterium
TTGAAGCACTGGATATCCGGGTCACAGCTTCCACTCAGAGTATAGACCTTAAGGGCATAATACCCGTAGAATTCCCCGCCTTGCCTTCATCAACCGATGTTACTACCATTGCACAAACATCGGCATGATGACGTGGGTGTAATTGTCCGTGCCCACCGGGCGGAGGACGCCGGGGCTGGAGGGATTCGTGGTCTCCAGGGCTACCTGTGCCTCATCGAGCACGCTGAGAACGTCGGTGAGATATTTACCATTGAAGGCAATCTTGGCTTCTTCTCCTTCGACGGTGGCGTCAATTTCACCGACATCGTCGCCAATCTCTTCGGAGCGGGCGGAAACGGTCAGCTTGGCCGGGCCCAGTTCAGCGCCCGGGGTGATGACGAGCCGGACAATCCCACTGCCGTCGCGGGCAAAAATGGAGGCAGTGCGGGTGGCTCTTAAGAAATCGGCGACGTTAACCACCATGCGGGTGTTCTTGCTCTGGGGGATGAGCTGGGAATAGTTGGGGAAAGTGCCCTGGATAAGCTGTGAAACGACCTCGACATTATTCAGGCGGAAAAGTGCCTGGCTCTTACCGGGATTGACCGTAATCTCAAGGGCTTCTTCCTGGTCAGCCATAAGCCGCCCCAGTTCAGAGAGCGTGCGGCCGGGAATAATGACCTCTGTCTGCTGGCTGACCGGAGTGGCTAAGGGGAGCTTGTAAACGGCCAGCCGGAATCCGTCAGCGGCGGCCAGTGTCAGTGAATCGCCGTCGAACAGAGCATCGATTCCGGTAAGCACCGGGCGTGACTCTTCCGTGGCGGCGGCGAAAACAACCCGGCTGGTTCCCTGGCGGAAGGCTTCGGCTTCGACGGTGGTGGTGACGCCTTCCTCGATTTTCGGTATCGGCGGGAAGTCCTTGGCGTCAAGGCCGCTGATGCGGGCTTCGAACCGGGCGCATTTCAGTTCCAGGGTCTTGGTGCGGGGGGAAAGGCTGATGTCAATTTTATCATTGGGCAGGGAACCGACAAACTCGGAAAGGAGGCGGGCGGGAATCGTGATTTCTCCCTCCTCCTCAATCTTGGCGCCAACCCAGCAGGTAATGGCCATTTCCAGGTTGGTAGCGGTAAGCCTGAGGCGGGACTGGTCCGTGGCGAGCAGGATATTACTGGTGATGGGCAGAGTGGTCCGCGTAGCCACCGCCCGGCTGACTATGCTTAGTCCCTTGTTCAGATTTTCCTGAAGGCAGGATAGCTTCATGGTACACCTCCAATATTGTGTCAGTGGTGGACTAGTATATAACAAAATCGGGTACTATTCAAGGGTTATGTCACCGCTTTTACCACCGCTCTTTTTAATCAAACGGATATTTTCAATGCGGATGCCACGGTCGATTGCCTTGCACATATCGTAAATGGTGAGGGCGGTGACGGCGGCGGCGGTCAGCGCCTCCATCTCCACGCCGGTTTTGCCGGTGCTCTCCACAGTGGCCGTAATTTCCACGGTGCTGTTCTCCTCATCAAGGTTGAACTCGATGCCGACACTGTCAATGAGAATAGGGTGGCAGAGCGGAATTAAATCGGGTGTTTTCTTGGCGGCGGTTATGCCGGCTAACTGCGCCACGGTGAGAACGTCTCCCTTGGCTATCTGGCCGTCCTGCAGACGGGAAAAGGTAGCCGGCTGCATTCTGACCAGTCCTTTAGCCACCGCCCGGCGGTGTGTATCCGGCTTGCCGGTGACGTCCACCATGCGGGGTCGGCCCGTTTCATCAAGATGGGTCAGTTTCTTCATAATTACCCTCCTACCTGGGAGAAGGGGCGGTCCTGGGGCACTCGGCCGTTCGCCAGCTGGTGTCTCAGTGGCTTGCTGACGACGGCGATTTTAATCAGTTTTTTCAACTCGTCAGCGGAGACGCCGCCGCGTAAGGACTGCCTTAAATCGATTTCCTCTTCCCCCAGCAGGCAGAGGCGAAGCTTACCATCGGCGGTCAGTCGGAGGCGGTTACAGTGAAAACAGAAATGCTCGCTGACCGGGGTGATGAAGCCGATAGTGCCGTTTGCCCGAGGGAGGCGAAAGTATTTGGCCGGTCCGTTGCCCTTGAAAGAACAGGGTTCCAGTTTTCCCAGCTCCGCCAGGCGCTGTCTCATCTCGGCGACGGAGAGGAAGGAGTCGCCGGTACCGTTTTTGGCGAAGGGCATATGCTCGATAAAACGGACGTGCCATCCGTCAGTAACCGTCCGGCGGGCAAAGCCGCGCAACTCGTCGTCATTGACGCCGGACAGGACCACCATGTTGATTTTGACCGGATTAAGCCCGACCGTCCGGGCGGCCTCGATGCCTTCCAGGACGTCTTGGAGGCGGCCATTCCGGCAGATGCGCTTGAACTTGGCGGCGTCAAGCGTGTCCAGGCTTACATTCACCCGGCGCAGACCGGCTGCCTTCAGTTCCGCCGCATAGCGGGCCAGCAGGATGCCGTTGGTGGTCAGGGAAATATCGTCTATGGCGTTAATCTCGGCCAGCATACCTATCAGCCCGGGTAAGCCGGACCTGACCAGTGGTTCGCCACCGGTAACCCGTATCTTGCTGATACCCAGTTCGGCGGCGGCTTTGGCGATGCTGCGGATTTCCTCATAGCTGAGAATGTCAGCGTGCGGCATCAGGCGGATGCCATCGGTGGGCATACAGTAGATGCAGCGCAGGTTGCAGCGGTCGGTAACCGAGATGCGAAGGTAATCAATGGGGCGCTGAAAAGAATCAGAAAGTCCGGTCATTAGCCTGTTTGGCTCCCGCCGTCTTCAGTATGCTTTCTAAAAACCATGGCTATTGTTCTCCAGATCTCTCCAGTATCCGGCGTACCTGCCGGGCGGCCTGGCCCCGGTGGCTTAGCCGGTTCTTTACCTCTGGCGACAGCTCCGCCATAGTCCGGTCCATCTCCGGCAGATAGAAGATAGGGTCATAGCCGAAGCCGTATTCGCCCCGTGGGGCGAAAGTTATCAGTCCCGGGCACTCTCCGGCACACAACGTTACCTCTCCGTCCGGCACGGCAATGGCGATAACACAGCGGAAGCGGGCGGTGCGCCGCGCCCAGGGCACATCCCGTAGTCGTGCCAGCAGATAGTCTATTCTATCACGGTCCGAGGTATTTTCGCCAGCATAGCGTGCCGAAAGCGGGCCCGGCTCTCCACCCAGAGCGTCAACCTCCAGTCCGGAATCGTCAGCCAGGGTTAACAGGTGGCTCTCGGCAGCCAGTCGGGTTGCCTTTAACCGCGCGTTTTCTTCCAGGGTCTTACCGGTCTCGTCAACCACGGTAGTAATACCTTGCTCGGCAAGGGTAACCAGCTGGTGAGGCAGGTCAGCCAGCAGGCTCCGGTATTCCCGGATTTTGGCCTGGTTGTTGGTCCCTAAGAGGAGTTTAGGTGGCAAGCGAACTCCAAATCTGTTTCTGGCGGTTACCTGATAAACTCGTCAACCGGCATCGCCGCTATGGTCACGGTTTAGTACTCAATTCCCCGGCGAGCGCGGATACCTTTGTCGTAAGGATGCTTTAATTTTACCATCTCCGTCACCAGGTCGGCCAGCTCGATCAGTTTAGGGTCGGCGTAGCGGCCGGTGAGGATGAGCTCTACCTCGGGAGGTTTATCTTCAATTAATTTGATGATGTCATCGAGCGCGATGAGGTTGTACCAGAGGGCGATGTTGACTTCGTCCAGCACGATGATGTCGTATTTGCCGCCTAGCATGGCCTCGCGGGCGGCCGCCAGGGCCAGCACCGCCTGCTCTATTTCCTCCGGTTTAACCTTGGACTGTTTAATAAAGCACCGCAGTCCGAAGCTGACGACATCGACGTTGGGCAGCAGGGGAAGGGTGCTGAATTCGCCGTAAGGATACTTGCCTTTCATAAAAAAGACGATGAAGACACGCAGACCCTGTCCCGAGGCTCTGAGTATCGTCCCCAACGCCGCGGTGGTTTTACCCTTGCCGGTGCCGGTGAAAATCTGAACCAGTCCGCGGTGTTTTTTCTTTACCAATTTTACTCTCTTTTGCAGCTCATTACCTTAAACGGATGAATGTATCAGAAGCACGCTGGGAATACCGCGGGATTATGCCGGGTGGCTTTGATACCAGTTTAGCAACCGGAACCGGCTTCGTCAATGCGGGCATCGACTCCGGGCAGTGAGGGTCAGCAGTGAAGGCATGGCCAGGCTAAGCATGGGCGGCACCCATGTGCCAGTCGCCGACCTGCCGGATGTCAACGCCTTTTCGCAGGCGCCCCCCCGGTGCCGGCGGTGGCAATGGCGCCGATGGTAGAGAGATATACCAGGTCAGTAAGATTTGAGGATAGTCTGAAGCGGTATTCTGTTATTATGGATTGAGGGTAATAAGCCCTTGGAGGTGAGTGGTGCTATGCTTAGACCTCGTCCTCACTTCCACCCTGGTCATCTCCACCCTGGTCATCTCCACCCTGGTCATCTCCGCCCTGGTCATCTCCACCCTGGTCATCTCCACCCTTGTCATCTCCACCAGCATCGGATGCTTGAGTTTCGGTAAGTCGCACCTTATTGGCTTTCGGACGACCATCACGTCCCTGACCCTTCTCAAACTCCACTTCCTGACCTTCGGTAAGGCTATTAAATTCCACTCCTTCCAAATCGTTGCGATGGAAGAAGAGGTCACCTTCCTGCTCTGTCTTGATAAACCCATAACCACGGTCCATGAGCGTTTTGATTGTACCTTTTGGCATAAGACACCTCCCTTTTAATCCATTGGCTAGGTTTTAAAAATAAGTATACCACACCATATAGTTAGATTTCTAGCTATTTTTTTGGGGTGCTAAGGTACCAGGTCGGTGAGGTTTGAAGCTAGCCTAAAGCGGTACATGTCACTCTATTCATTACATAGGGTATAATAATCCAGATAGCGAGAAAGAGGAGCTTTAGGGTAAGAGTATGTCTCAGAAATCACCATCTTTAGCTAAAAATATAGTCAAGTTTATTATTATGACTATCGGTTTAGGAATTATCGGTATCGTATTTGGGCTGGCAGGGGCTCTTATTGGCGGTAAAGTCCTGGGAAGTGACTCAGTTGGATTCGGAGCGCTTGGTCTCGCTATCGGTGGTGTCATAATCGGTTATCCCACGGGTATAATAGTCGGTATTATCGCCATAAAAAAGATTCTTCACCGACGTGGTTCTTTATTGCTGGGTATTCTCGGCAGCATCTTTGGAGCCATAATTACCATGGCTGCCGCAGAGCCATTGAATTTGAATTCCAATCCTAATCTACTCTTTGGGGTCTTCTTCCTAAGTGTCCCCCTCTTCTGTCTGGTGGGGTTTTTCTTAAAGAGATAGGGCAACCTCCCGGTGAAAGAGGTTGACGAATAGTAGGGTGTCGTGCCGTGCCAGGGCGGGGAGGTTTGAAGATAGCCTGAGGCTGTCTACGCCATTGTGGATGGAGAGTAATCATAAGGGCGGCATATAGTTAAGGTAATGAGAGGGAAGGGGTGGTGTCAGGGCGAGGCAGATTCTTTACCCTTGCAACCTTTCCAGGGCCAGTCTTATAAAATCTCTGACGTAGTCATTCTTTTCCGTGTCTAAAGCCCGGGTAAGAGGTTCTACTGCCCTTGAGCCACCTATCTTTCTTAGAGCCAATACTACTTCCTGACGGACGAACCTATTCTCGTCCTTCAATACCGGGATAAGGGCGTCTACCGCTGTTTCATCTCCCGTCGCTCCAAGCAGTTCCGCGGCGCTTCGCCTCATACCACTGTCTTTATTCCCGAGTTGTTTAGTTAGTTCCGCAATATCTTTCATTTCCGCTCTTTTCCTATATCTCTACCTTCTTCTTGTATCATATCACTAATATCAACCCTTTGCATAAGCTGTTGCCGTTATATTCTTCCAAAGGCACTTTCCCTTCAAAAGACGGGGAATACGTTGTCTCTAGCTGGAATGGTGAACCGTGGTGGGCTGGTGCCGAGGGTGGGACTCGAACCCACAAGGATTTCTCCGGCGGATTTTAAGTCCGCTGCGTCTGCCAATTCCGCCACCCCGGCCGGTACAGAATTATTGTAGCTATTAGCGGTGTGGGCGTCAAGGTTTCAGCGGTGAAGGCCGGTGGGGTCTTTAACTTCTCCCCGGTTATCAAAGTACCGTTTTACCGGGTGGCTGGCCTGAATTAATCATAGACGGCCACGCCCTTGCTGTGTTTGGTGATGAAGTCCCAGTCGTACTCCACCCCCAGTCCCGGACCCCGGGGAGGCTGGACGCAGCCTTTACTATCGATGGCATCCAGCCCGTCGCGGTAGCCGAGGTATACCGGCGGTTCCAGGATATGCGGGCCTTTGGGGTGTACCAGTCCCATCTCGTAGTAGTTGCTGTTATGTATTGCCGCCATCAGGTGGCGCCGGACGGGGCCGGTGGGAGCGTGCAGCTCGATATCCAGTCCCAGTCCCTCGGCGGCGTGGGCTATCTTCATGACGCCGGTAACGCCGCCGTCCGTATCCGGGTCTCCCCGCACGAAATCGGTACCGTCGGCGAGGATGAAGTCCATGTGCTGCTCCACTCCGCGCAGGTGTTCCATCTGCAGCAGAGGCGTCTTGATGAGCTGCCGCAGCTTGCGGTGGGCGAAGGCGGAAATACC
>JACZSH010000083.1 GCA_022574315.1 Chloroflexota bacterium
CTCG
Source organism: Chloroflexota bacterium (assembly GCA_022574315.1). Classification (GTDB taxonomy): domain Bacteria; phylum Chloroflexota; class Dehalococcoidia; order Dehalococcoidales; family RBG-16-60-22; genus JACZSH01. Next base: position 5 of record JACZSH010000083.1, read on the forward strand.
TCGGTCAGGACGTGGAAATGGTCACCGGTTACCAGTTCCGCGATAGCAACGGCAACGGCGTGCGGGACCCCGGCGAGCCGGGCCTGGCGGATGCGGTGGAGATGGCGGCGCTGGCGGCGGGCTTAATCGGGGCATCTCCGGATGACGTGCTGGTAGCCAGCACGGGAGTTATTGGCGACAGGCTGCCGATGGAACGACTGAGGGCAGGCATGGGCCGGATTCACCTCTCGCCGGACGGCGGCAGCGAGCTGGCCAGAGCCATTATGACCACGGACACCGTGCCCAAGGAGACAGCGGTCAGGATGGACGGGAACGGGGCGATTATCGGCGGGGCGGCCAAGGGCTCCGGGATGATTCATCCCAATATGGCCACCTTACTTGGATTCCTGACCACCGACGCCAATGTGGAGCCGGGTTTTTTAAAGACGGCGCTGCGGCAAGCGGCCGACGTTTCCTTTAATATGACCTCGATTGACGGCGATACCAGTACCAACGACACGCTGCTGCTGCTGGCAAACGGCCTGGCGGGTAACGATTTGATAACCGGGGGAAGCGGAGAAGCGGCTGCTTTTCAGGAGGCGCTGAACCGGGTCTGCATTCACCTTGCCCGGGGAATAGCCCGGGACGGCGAGGGGGCGACCAGGCTTATCGAGGTTACGGTTAGCGGGGCGTTGAGCCTGAGCGAAGCCAGACAGGCGGCGCGGACGATTGTCAGCTCGCCGCTGGTGAAGACGGCGGTGCATGGCAGCGACCCGAACTGGGGACGGGTACTGGCGGCGGCGGGCCGGAGCGGAGTGGAACTGGTGGAGGGGAAAATAGACCTGGATATCGGCGGTATCCGTTTGCTGGAGGCGGGACGCGCCCTGGATTTTGAGAAAAAAGAGGTGGTGGCGGCACTGGACAGGGAAGAGGTGGTCATAGTTTTGAATCTTAACCTGGGGAAGGGCACGGCGACCGCCTGGGGATGCGACCTGTCGGCGGAGTACGTCGATATAAACAGTAAGTACACCACCTGACCCGTGCGGCGGGAAAGAGGCTTCAGTTGGAAAAAGTAATCGTGGTAAAAATCGGGGGTGTCGCCCTGGGCGCCAGTGATACCACCATTGAGGACATAATTTCATTACAGCAGCAGGGGAAACGGCTGATTATCGTTCACGGCGGCGGTAAACAGGTAAACGAATGGCTCGACCGGCGGGGCGTCGAGGCGCGGTTTGTCCGGGGAGAGCGGGTTACCGATGGGGCAACCCTGGAAGTGGTCACGGCGGTGCTGGGTGGCCTGGTGAACAAGGAAATCACCGCCGAGATTAACTGCCGGGGAGGACGGGCGGTGGGCATCAGCGGGGTTGACGGCGGTACCGTCCGGTGCCGTATCAGGAGTGAAGAGATGGGTTACGTGGGGGACGTGGTGGAAATTAATACGGCGCTGCTGGAGACTTTACTGGAAACCGGCTACGTGCCGGTCATGTCGCCGGTAAGCCTGCATGCTTTCGATAAGCCGGCGGCGGCGCCGGCGATGCTGAACGTGAACGGCGACCCGCTGGCCGGTGAGATTGCGGCGGCGATAAAGGCGGCCGAGCTTATCTTTCTGACCGACGTGGCCGGGGTACAGGACGAGGCAGGCAAGCTGATAGCGCACCTGTCGCCGGCGGAGGCGGAAGCCCTGGTGGCGTCCGGGGTGGCTAAGGGAGGGATGATTCCCAAGATTCGGGCGTGCCTGAAGGCGCTGCCGGCAGTTCCGGTCACCCGCATCATCGACGGGCGGCAGCGGCACGCCCTGCTTAAAGAGGTGGGGGGGGAAAAAGCGGGGACGACCATCAGCGAGCAATAAAAGGGTAATCCGTAGCTGAAAAGCGTTGATTTAAAGCCCGAGTTATGCTATTATTACGCATAATTTTTAACGTAGCGCAAAGAACGAAAAGGAAGAATTTGGCAGGATGAGTAAATGGCAGGAGCTTGAGGGCAAGTATTATATGCAGACGGTAAACCGAGTGCCGGTGACCCTGGTGCGGGGAGAAGGGGCGCGCGTCTGGGACGACCAGGGAAAAGAATACCTTGACCTGGTGGCCGGCTGGGCGGTGAACAGCCTGGGGCACTGCCATCCGGCGGTGGTTGAAGCCATCGCGGAGCAGGCGCGTATCTTAATCCAGACGTCCAACCAGTTTTTCACTATACCCCAGGTGCAGCTGGTGCAGCTGCTGGTGGAGAACAGCTGCCTGGACCGGGTCTTCCTGTGCAACAGCGGCACCGAAGCCAACGAAGGGGCGGTGAAGCTGGCGCGGCGCTACGGACAGCTTCATTTGAAGGGAGCCTACGAGGTTATTACCGCCTTCAATTCGTTTCACGGTCGCACCCTGAGCATGGTGGCCGCCACCGGACAGGCGAAGCACCAGAAGCCGTTCGAGCCGCTGCCGGCCGGTTTTATCAACGTGGACTATAACCGCCTCGAAGCTATTAAGTCGGCGACCACCGAAAAAACGTGCGCCGTGCTGCTGGAGCCGGTGCAGGGAGAGGGCGGCGTCAATATCCCCGACGAGGATTATTTGCAGAAAGTCCGTGAGTGGTGCGATGAGAAAGGCATCCTGCTCATGCTGGATGAAATCCAGACCGGCATCGGCCGGCTGGGCACCCTGTTTGGCTACGAGCAGTACGGGGTGGAGCCGGACGTGATAACCCTGGCCAAAGGGCTGGGTGGCGGCGTGCCTATCGGGGCCATCATGGCCAAAGAAGGCGCCTGCGCCCTTGTCCCCGGCGAGCACGGTTCCACCTTCGGCGGTAACCCTTTGACCTGTGCGGCGGCCTACGCCACGGTGAAATATATCATCGAGCACGATGTCTGCCGGCAGGTAAGGAAAGCGGGACAGTACTTTATCGACGGACTGGAAGGCTTGAGGATGAAGTACGACCTGGTGACCGAAGTGAGGGGCCGGGGGCTGCTGGTGGTGATGGAGTTTAGCCGCGACGCGGGCGGGGAAATGCTGGACGCCTGCCTGGAAAAAGGGCTGCTGGTGAACCGGGTGAAGCCGAACGCGCTGCGTTTCATGCCGCCGCTGACTATCGAGTACGATGAGATTGACCGGGCACTGGGAATACTGGACAGGGTGCTGGCGGATATTGTATGATAATGATAAAGAAAATTACTGATTTAGGAGAGAAAATCAGGATGGCGGGCACAATACGCAAGCTCGGGATGCTGACGGCACTGGCCGCAGTGCTGGTCTTGGGTGCGTTGTTGACCGCCTTTTCCCATACCGATACGGGAGTGGCCACCCGGATATACAGCCGTGGAGGGTCGCTAACAATAAACCTGACCGAGGTGCCCCAGGAAGTGGCCGATGATGCCGCCAGGTTGGCCATGGAGATGTTCGGGGACTACGGGAAAAACTATGAAAATTTCGTCAGCCAGCTGCTGGGGACATACGTGGAAGCCAGGGACAAAGACGTGGTTATGTTTTTCAACGCGGGTGGCTGGGGATGGAACTCGCTTGAGGCCTCGCCGGGCTGGCGCAGTATTTTTAACGGCATCGAAGGCGAACTGAACGATCTGGGTTATACGACACTGCTGCTCGACTATCAGCGTACCGAACTGACGGCGCGGGGCATTATTGACGAGTTCGTAGAATTAATGAGGGTCTATCCGTCAAAATCAGAGGCCCTGGCCTACCGTGTGGAATTTCTTACCCGGCATATCCACGGCGTTAAGGTAATCGTCACCGGCGAAAGCGACGGGACGGTGATTACCGACAGCGTCATGAATATCCTGCAGGATAACCAGCGAGTTTACAGCATCCAGACCGGTCCTCCGTTCTGGCACCGGGCGATGGTAAAAGACAGGACCCTGGTGGTGGATGATAACGGCCGGTATCCGGACACTTTCACCCGGGGGGAAGTGGCGACCATGATATGGACCAGTATCCTGGGCGCGGCGGGTGTGCCGCAACCGCCGGAAGCCACCGGGCGCGTACTGTTCTTTTTGAGGGCACCGGGGCATGATTACCGGTGGGGGTATCCCGAGGTAAGCTCCCAGATTTCAAATTTCCTGAAAACCAACCTCGGATACAATCGGGGATAGCGCGCTGGTGGCGGGGTTTTAGAGATGTCAGGCAGTTTTGGCTACTTTGTACTGAGTACGCAGGCACCGGGTACACAGGTTGAGGCGTTTTGCCCGGCCGTTTACGGTTACCTTGGCGGTATGGATGTTGGGCAACCACATCCGGTTGGTGTGACGCTTGGAGTGACTGACGTTATGACCGAACTGAGGAGATTTTCCACATAAATCGCATTTCAATAGAGGTTCTCCTTTGACTGAGCAAAATAATTGTTGTAATATGCCACTTAATACTAGCACAATCGGCCCAGTCCTGGCAAGGACGGTATAAAATGAAGAAAGTAAATACGATTGGCGGGCAGGAACTGCGGGAAATGTTCGTGGCGGCCACGGGATGGCTGGAGAAAAGTTCCGCCGAGGTGGACGCCCTGAACGTTTTCCCGGTGCCGGATGGTGATACCGGCACCAATATGCTGCTGACGATGCGCTCGACGATGGAGGAAGCGCACCGTGCCCCCGACCAGAGCGCTACGGCGGTAGTCCAGGCAATGGCCAAGGGAGCCTTGATGGGGGCGCGAGGCAACAGCGGCGTAATACTGTCACAGATACTGCGCGGTATGTCACAGAGCCTGATGGGCAAAGAGACGATTACGGCGACTCAGTTTGCCGATGCACTGAAAAACGGCTCGGAGATGGCCTACCAGGGGATGAGCAACCCGGTGGAAGGGACCATGCTCACCGTTATCAAGGATGTCGCCTCCGCCGCCCAGAGCCAGGTTGCCAGCGACGGCGACGACCTCATCTCGGTGCTGGAGGCGGCGGTAAACGCCGCCGGCGAATCAGTGGCCAATACCCCTAACCTGCTCCAGGTGTTGAGGGAAGCCGGAGTGGTGGACGCCGGCGGACAGGGAATCTACATCATTTTGGACGGAGCGCTCCGCTACCTGAAGGGAGAGATGGAGCAGATGCGGTTCCGCAAACCGCAGATGGTGGTGAGTAACGTGCATGCCACCAAGCTGCCGCAGATGATTGCCGCCGAGGAGATACCTTACGGGTACTGCACCGAGTTTCTGCTCAAAGGGGAGAAGATTGCCACTGATAAAATCAGGCGTAAACTGGCCAAGAAGGGCGAATCGTTAATCGTGGTGGGAGATGAAACCGCCGTTCGGATTCACATCCATACCCTGGACCCGGGGGAAATAGTCTCGTACGCGGCGGGACTGGGAACGATGCATCAGATATCCATCAGGAACATGGACGAACAGCACCAGGACTTCCTGGAAATGCAGCGGGAAAAGGGGCCGGCGGTTGATACGGCCATTATCGCCGTGGTTACTGGAGACGGGCTGACCGAAGTATTCAGCAGCCTGGGGGCGTCAGCTATCGTTCCGGGGGGGCAGACGATGAATCCCAGTACCAAGGACCTGCTCCAGGCGGTGGAACTGGTCGGGTCGGACAAGGTGATTATCCTGCCCAATAACAAAAACATCGTGGCCACGGCCAACCAGGTGCGGTCGGTGACGACAAAAACAATAGAGGTAGTGCCCACGGAAACGATACCGCAGGGCGTGGCGGCCCTGCTTGCTTTTGACTACGAGGCGAATCTGGAGACCAACACCGAGATAATGAAAAAGGCACTGGCGGCGGTAAAGACAATCGAGATTACGCGGGCGGTACGGGCTACCCAACTGGGGAATTTTAAAATCAAGCGGAAGCAGCCGATAGGCTTTCTGGACGGGGACCTGGTGGCGGTGGGCAGCAGCACGGTTGACGTGCTGGATAAGGTGCTGGCCAGGCTTGACCTGAGCAAAGCCGAAGTTCGTGACCTCGCGGTACGTTACCTTGCCCGCCGCGAGTACGGGATTGAAGAACTCAAGCGCAAGCTTGTACAGCGGGGGGCAGAGTCCGATGCTGCCGGGGAGGTTGTGTCCGATTGTGCTGAACAGGGTCTGGTATCAGATGAGCGTTTTACGGAGATGTATGTCCGCATGCGAATCCGGCGTTTATTTGGGCCGGTGAAAATCCGCGGCGAACTGTGTCAGCGTGGCATTCCGGATCGGCTGATTGTCGCCGCCCTGCGAGTTGATGAGGAAACCTGGTTAGCGGCAGCGGCTCAGTGGGTCGGCAGGCGAATCCATGCTGAACTGGATTTTGCACAAAAGGCAAAAATTCACCGCAGGCTGATGCGCCGGGGTTTCAACCACGAGCAGGCAAATATTGCTCTGGAGCGTGTGATTTCTAATGATTGATTCCAGCCAGTGATTCCAGCCAATGATTCCAGCCAATGATTCCAGCCAATGATTCCAGCCAATGATTCCAGCAAGTGATTCCTCTGGCCGCTGTGTTTCGGTAAACTTATCGCTTCGGTCTCCTGGGCACAGAAACATTGAAGACTACAGCTGAAATTCGTCAGGCGTTCCGGGATTTTTCTGTCTCC
>JACZSH010000084.1 GCA_022574315.1 Chloroflexota bacterium
GGCTACTCGGATATCATCCCCGCCAGCCACGCCCACCACATCTTCGCCCGTGATGACCTGCTCGCCCACTGCCGGCAGCAGCAAATCGACTGCTTCCCCTTTGACGACCTCCACGATGTGGTGAGGGGACTAAAGCAATTATCCGCCGTCTAACGAGTCCACTCACAGTTTCCCGGGGTCTATCCGGATAATCTGGTCGTCATCGGCGGTGGGTACTCCGCGGCCGTCCCGGTTGCTGGTCAGCAGGTAGAGAAAGGTGTCCGGGCCGGTGACCACTGCCCGTATCCGGCCGAAGTTCCGCTCCAGGTGCCTCCGCAGTGTGACCGTGCCGTCTTTCATTACCGCCTCGAACAGGCTCTGACTCCGCAGTCCGGCAAAGAATATGGAACCCCCCGCAAAAGCCGCCCCGGAAGGCGCCCATGTCTCGCTGCCGCTCTGAATCACCGGCGCCTCCAACCCGGCGGCCGTTTCCTCACCGCGGATAACCGGCCAGCCGTAGTTCTTACCCGGCTCAATCAGGTTCAGTTCATCTGTCGCCGCGGCGCCGTGCTCGGTCGCCCACAACCTCCCCCCACTATCCCAGGCCAGCCCTTGCGGGTTGCGGTGCCCTGAAGAATAGACCGGCGAGCCGGGGAAAGGATTATCCGCCGGAACAGTGCCGTCGTCGTTCAATCGTAAAATTTTCCCGGACAGAGAGTCCGGGTCCTGGGCTGAATCGGGTACCTGGGCATCACCGGTAGTGATATAGAGCCGTCCGTCCGGGCCGAACTTTATCCGCCCCCCGTTGTGGTTACTGGCGCCGGGAATACCACCGATAATTATCTCCGGCTCTACCAGCCTCCGGCCCTGCATTTTGAACCTGACCACCCGGTTCAGCAGCCCCCCACCTTCTTCATAGGTATGATAAACGTAGATGAACTGGTTACCAGCAAAAGCGGGGTGCACCGCAATACCCAGCAAACCGCCTTCTCCCCGGTGGGCAACCCCGGTCATGGTCAGGAGAGGTTCCGGCAGCAGGCCTTCCCGGACATCGATAAGCCTCACCCTGCCCGGTCGCTCGGTAAATACGAGGCTGCCGTCGGGCAGGAAATCGAGTGCCCACGGGATTTCCAGATTCACCGCCACTGATGTCGCCAGCGTCCCACCAGCGCCGGAATCCGCCGGCGGCAGGGCGGTCACCCGTTGCGACCTGAAATTCCACCAGACCAGGCCGGACAGGACGACAATGACAATGGCGGCAATAACGAGAATAGACGTCGTTTTCTTACCGGTAATTTTCATGCCTCTTCGCCCCATCCACCCTCACCAGCACAGCCACGCTTCCCGGTCAGGAACTGCAGGTGCTGCAGCTGGTAGCGCTACAGCCGCCGCAGGCATTGCCCGTTCCGGCCACGGAGGTGACCAGGCCGGAATCGTCCCTGGAAAACACGGCGCAGGCGGAGACGGTTCGCGCCGCGATTTGTTCGCAACGCGGGCAGACCGCCGCGTCATCAGCCTGGCGGAAAGAGCGTAACAGCTCGAATTTTGTCGCGCACCCCGGGCAAACATACTCGTAAATCGGCATTACTTTTCTCCCGCCTTTTATTTTAAGCTTTTCCCGGCGCCGAATCAAACCCGGAAGGCTCTTTATGGCAGTTTCCTTCCCTGCTATCTTCCGGCTTTATTAGCTAACCTCACCCCTGGCCATAGCTCAGGTACATGCCAATGGCGCCGCAGGCCGCCACGTTCAGCGATTCCGCCTTTTCCCGGGCGATGGCTATCCTTACCCGGCAATCGGACGCCTCCAGCACCGCCTCGGAAAGGCCGGCGGTTTCGTTACCCAGCGCCAGCAGCAGTTTACCCCGGTTCTGAAGAATTGACGGTTCCGCTTCGCCGTCAAGATCGGTCGCCACCATGAAAAACCCGCTTTTTCTCAGCTTCTCCGCCAGTGCCAGGTAGCGGCTGGTCCTTCTCAGCCATACCGATAATACCGACCCTGCTGTCGACTGCACGCATTTCGGCGATAGCGGGTCGGCGCATTTCTGGCTCAGGATAACTCCGGAGAAATCAAAAGCCGCCGCCGTGCGGATAAGGGTGCCCACATTCCCCGGGTCCTGCACGTCTTCCAGCAGCAGTACCCTGGCGCCGGTATTCTCCGGTAATCGGTCGGTGTACGTGTCCGCCGGCGCTCGTACCACGGCCAGGGCTCCCTGCGGCGTCCGGGTGGAGCCGAGTGGGCGTAGTTGGCTATCGGTAACCACCCGCACCGGAAAAGCGCCGTAAGCCGGGCTCAACTCCGCCACGGCTATTATCTCGATTATTTCCCGGGGAGAGCTGTCGATGAGCTGTTTTATGGCTCTCTCCCCCTCTACCAGGAATGCCCCGGCTTCCAGCCGTCCTCTGGCGGTGGCCAGTTTCCGGTACCACTTGAGGGGTCTGAGCGGCGCTGTGCCGCCCTCCGCTATCTGCGGCATATCACCCTCCCCTTTTTCCGGCTGTGCCCGGCTGATGGACTACCCTGAAACAAGGCATGAAACGAGTCCCCGAAGCCATACGGTTACCACCGGAACAGCCGTTTCCACCAGGGGACTTTTTCGCTGACGCCCTTGATGACAAAGATATATTCGCACCTTCCGCAGCGCCAGGTCATGAACTGCTGGTTGTAATACGTATCGGCGCTGCCGCAGCGGGGACAGGTTGACCTTATCTTCCGCGCCGTGTCTTTGTCCAGGTTCTTCCAGTATCCTTCATACCACCCGGGTCGAGATGGCATGGTAGCCTCCTTCGGTATCCTGCCGGTTTACGTCTTTATCTCCCCGGAAACCGCCTCCATCCCTTCGGCAATCGCCTCGGCAACCAGCCGCGTATTGCCGTATTTAGATTCGTAGACAATAACCGCTTTCCCCACCGGTCTACCTCCCTCAGGTTACATGTGCAGCTCTATCACGTCTCCGTCCTCCAGGACGTGGTCTCGCTTCACCATTATACCATCGTGCTTCCCGGAACCCCACACCCGGGCGTACTTCAGCCGGGCGCGGAAGTCCTTGTGCACTGACTCGGCGGCGTCCGCCATGGTATCTCCCGTCCCCAGGATTATCGGGTCGGCAAAGTCCGGTTTCTCCCCCGGCGCCTTGGTATAGACGCGGAGAATAGCCAGCATATCGTAGATTCGCCGCCGCAATTCCTCCAGGCCGGTATTTTTTGCTGCCGAGACAGCCATCATCGGCAGGTGCGCCCCGTACCGCGCCTGCAGCTGGTCGTAGTTTTGCCTGGCGCCGTCTTTATCCAGCTTGTTGCCGATAATAATCGCCTTCTTCCGGCTCAGGACTACTTCCGGGTCGCTCTTAGCCTCGCCAATCCCGATTCGCATATTTTCCAGTTGCGAGATGATTTCTGCCATCTGGACCAGCGGTGCCTCGCTCAAGTCCACCATTACCAGCAGCGCATCCGCCCGCTTGAGTATCGGCGGCAGCCACCACTCGATAGCCTGCGGCACCAGGGGCGGCGTGTCAATCAACTGTATCTTGATATTTTCAAACTCCATCATCGCCGGACTGGCCGCGTAGGTGGTGAAGGCATAGTCAGCCACCGCCGGCGAAGCGTTGGTGATACTGGCGACAAGCTGTGATTTTCCAGCGTTAGGCAACCCGACAATCGCCACCTGGCCCGCCCCTTCCCTCTCTATTATCATTGATGCCCGCTGCCCGCCGCTCTTCTTGGCGGCCAACTGCGTCAGCTTGGCAATTCGGCTCCTCAACTCGGCGCGGAGGTGGTCCGTCCCCTTGTGCTTGGGCATAATCGCCAGCATTTCTTCGAGGCCGGCTATTTTTTCGGTCGGGCTTTTCGCCGCCCGGAAATTCTTTTCCGCTTCGAAATACTGCGGTGGTAAGTTGGCCGGCACTTATAAAGACTCCTTTACTTTCCTCGCCAGGCTTTCCGTCATCCCCCCCACCGCTGCCAGCTCCGCCACTCCTGCCTCCCTGACCGCCCGCACCGAGCCGAATACCTTCAGCAGGGCCTGTCTCCGTTTTGGCCCGATGCCCGGCACCTCGTCGAAAGCGGAGGCAAAAGTCCGCCGCCGGTGCACCTTCTTAAAGTAGGCCAGAGCAAACCGGTGCGCCTCGTCACGCAGGCGTTCCAGCAGTTGCAGTCCCGGCGAGCTGCGGGCTAAAACGATTGGCCTCACCCTCCCCGGCAGAAATATTTCCTCGTTCTCTTTGGCGATACTGGCCACCGGTACCGAAGTCACCCCGAGCGCCGCCATGGCCGCCAGCGCCGCGTTGAGTTGTCCTTTTCCGCCGTCAATCAATATCAGGTCGGGTATGATTGCCCAGCCGTCCGCCGCCCCCTTTTCCCGGGCGGTACGCTTGAACCGCCGCCCGATTACTTCCCGCAGCATGGCGTAATCGTCGACTCCGGATACCGTCTTGATGCCAAAACGCCGGTAGTGGGCCGGTTTCGACTTTCCATTTTCAAAGACCACCATGCTCCCCACCGCCGCCTGACCCTGTATATTCGAGATATCGTAGGCTTCCATCCGTACCGGCAGGCCCGGCAGCCCGAGTTCCTTTTCAATCTCTGCCAGTGCCGCTTCCAGCACTTTAGGTCGGGTCAGCTGCTTTATCTTGAGTTGCTCCAGGCCGTACCGGGCGTTCTCGGCCACGATGTCGATCAGCTGCTTCTTGGCGCCGCGGCGGGGTGTCTGGATAATGACCCGCCCGCTTCTCTTGCCCTGCAGCCATTCTTTGATTACCCCGGCATCTTCCACCGGGTACTGGAGCAGTAGCCGCGGTGGAACATAGGGGCTGGCGCTGTAAAACTGCTGGATGAAATTAGCCATAATCCGGGAGGGCGTCTCCTGCTGGGTGCCCCGCAGCACAAAGCTCTCCCGGCCTATTAGCTTATTGTTCCGCACCAGGAATATCTGTACGTAAGCCTGGTCCTTGTCCTGGGCAAAAGCGATGGCGTCCTGCTCTCCCCTGACGGTGGCGGCTATCTTTTGCCCCTCGATTACCTCGCGTAACGACTGTACCTGGTCCCGGAGCCGGGCTGCCCTCTCGAAGTCCAGGGTTTCCGCCGCCCGGTTCATTTGACGCTCAAGCTCCCGTATTATCCTTTCCTGCTTGCCTTCGAGAAAGAGGATTACCTCTTTTATCACCTGGCCGTATTCACGGCGGTTTACCTCACCGGTGCAGGGGGCCACGCAGCGTCCCAGGTGGTATTCCAGGCAGGCGCGCGCATCGGTGCCGGTGATTTTCCGGGTGCAGTTGCGGAACGGGAAAATCCGCCTGATGACTTTCAGCGTCTGCTTCACCGACTTGGCGCTGGCGAAGGGCCCGAAGTAACGTGCCCCGTCCGGCTCCAGCCGCCGCGTGCTGTATATCCGCGGCCATTCTTCGGTGGTACTTATCTTCAGGTAAGGAAAAGTCTTATCGTCCTTGAGGTTGACATTGTACCGGGGGTGGTACCTTTTAATCAGGGTCGCTTCCAGGATGAGCGCCTCCTGCTCCGAAGCGGTCACGTAAAAATCAATGTCCGCCACCAGGGCCACCATATTCTCTATTTTCGGTGTCAGTTTCTGTCCGCCGCCGAAATACGACCTCACCCGGTGATACAGGTTGGCCGCCTTGCCCACGTACAGGATATTGCCCCCGGCGTCACGCATCTGGTAAACCCCCGGGCTGGCCGGTATCCGGTTCAGCTGCTCCGCTATCGGGCTATCCGCCAGTTTTACGCTCATGCTGCCTCTCTGATTATTCTAGCACAGCCCGCGGAACGGACAAAACGTTGACCCACCACGCCCTGAGGCGGGGCCCGCAGAGAGCCGACTGATAAAAATTTAATCTCTGTACCCTTTTTTGCCGGCAATATTATGCAAAACTGTTTACATTATGTTAAAATACTATTGCGGGCGGAAAAGTTCCGCCCCGACAATAAATAATTCAGGGAGGAGGCGTGATGAAAGAAGAAATTAAAAGCTTGTCTTTATATCCTAGTTTTGCTTTTTGAACAACACTTCGCTCATATGGCACTTCATGAATTCCATGAGGTATAACAACAATTTTTTTATTGTTTATCGTCGGGTGGGGAGTTACAAGAGTTGTCTAAATGGACCTGCCTTTTATTTTTCACCCAATTTTTAGTTTCACACCGATGACACAACTAAGCTTTGACGATTTCTTAGTTGAAGAAGAGTACCTCACGGTCACAGACCTTACCAAGGAAATCAGGTATCTGCTGGAATCGACCTTTAGAGAGCTTTGGGTCGAGGGTGAGATTTCTAATTTCAATCACCATTCCAGCGGGCATATGTATTTTTCTTTGAAAGACGAAAATGCACAGATTTCATGTGCCATGTGGAGACGGCGAAATCAGGAGCTCTTTTTCACGCCTCGGGATGGCAGTAAATGCTGCGTGAACGCCCGGGTGACTGTTTATGAAAAGCGTGGGA
>JACZSH010000085.1 GCA_022574315.1 Chloroflexota bacterium
AAGGCTTGACGAGATAGTCATCGGCACCACTCTCAAGCCCGGTTACTCTATCGGCCACGGTGCCTTTGGCGGTGAGCATCAGGATTGGTACGTCGCTGGCGCTGCGTAGCCGCTGGCTGACTTCCAACCCGTCAATCCCTGGCATCATGATGTCCAGTACGACCAGGTCAGGCTCTCTCTCCCGGGCCTTGGCCAGGGCTTCAGTGCCGTCACCGGCCGTATCTACGTTATAGCCTTCATAAATCAGGCCTCGCCTCAGAAAACTCACGATTTCAGGGTCATCATCCACCACCAATATGTGCATCTTTGGTCAGACACTTCCTCTGCTTTTCTTTCCCTCTCGACTAATCAAGGAGGTCACCAATGACAAGGTAATCTCCGATATTTGTTCTACCTTTATTATACACTATACACTGGTTAGAGAAGTTTGAGAAAGGTTAACTCTCCAACAGTTTAGGGTATAATATCCATTAAGGTAATCCAACTATTGACGGGTGCGACATGAAGAAATCGAGGTTCTCCGTTTTATTACCTGTCTTAGCATCATTTTTTCTCTTGCTGGGTACGATGAGCCTGTTTGTTTCCTGTATGTCACCTTTTGGGTGGGGAGGCAGCTATAATTATGGCTCTAACGGCGAGAGGATATATTTCACGGCCACAAGCTCATCAGGACGGTCTATTACTCATTCCGGGAGTATCAGAATGATGCGCCCCATTACCTGTGCTAACTGCCACGGACCAGAGGGGAGAGGTGGCAGGGTTACCATGATGATGGCGCGCTTTGATGTTCCTGATATCACCTGGGGCAAGTTGACCCAGGGAGAGCATCGTGAAGAAAATTCGGCTAAGGACGAACATGAGGAACATCCACCGTATACTGAAGAGACGCTGAAGTCGGCTATTACCAGGGGCATTAATCCCGCCGGTGAGCCGCTGGACGATGAGATGCCCCACTGGAGTATGTCCGGGCAGGATTTGGACGATTTGGTGGGGTTTATTAAAACACTGGATTAGAGTTATCGTTCTTAAAGAATGGGGCGTGCCATGTCTGTGGTTGAGATGTTAGTCACGCTGGGTGGTCTGGCAGTTATCGGGTTTTTGGTCTGGTTTTTCTTCGGGCCGAAGCAGGCGAAGGCAGCCCGGCGCAAGGGAAATATACCGGAAATAAACATCACCGTTAAGGGCGGCCTATTCGCCGGATATTATTCGGGTTCAAAAAGGAGTCCCACGCCCGGACACCGGGTACAAAAGGTCAGGTCAGCGGTAATGCGCCGATACTTTTATCCGGCTATCCGTGACCGCTCCGGCGGTACTGCCGACAACGGTGTCATTAATGCCCGCGAAAGACACCGTGTCAATGACGAAATCATCCAGCCAGTACCCGCCGTCGTTTCTCCGGGCGACGATAAATTCGCCGGTATCTGCCGGGTCGGGTGCCCGGTGATACCTCATATAGATGTGAAAATGGTCTAACCCAACCACCTCTATCTTGCCAAGGGCGTGGGACATGACAAAAGTTGCCCTCTTGGCGGTGCCGGAGAGGTTCTTTTTCGCTTCCTGAAAGACCTGGTAGGCTCTCACCAGGGGCACCGCGTAAGGTTTATTGCCAATGGTCGGCCGGGTCTGAAAAGTGTAATACGGAGAGACGCCGATAAATGAGAGCTTCTTGTAAAGTTCGGCCAGCACCTCCGGGTTGTCGTTCACCCCGCGCAGTAACGGGTTCTGGTTACAGAGAATGGCGCCGCTGGTAATGAGAATATCCACCGCGGCGATTGCCTCCCTGGTTATCTCATTGGGATGGCAGAAGTGAAGCATAAAATAGAGCCGTTTTTCCGGGGTGCTGAATTCCTTTATCATCTCGGGTAGTGCCGGGTCATCGATAATTCGAAAAGGATTGAAGACCGGCATTTTGGTGCCGATTCTTATTATCTGAACGTGGTCAATCTCTCGCAGCGCGGAGATAATTTCCCGCAGGCCGGCGGTAGCCAGCCGGAGGGGGTCGCCGCCGGTCAGGAGTACGTTGTTGACTTCAGGATGGGCTTTGATATAGGCCACGGCGGGGCGATAGTCTTTTAAGATTTCATGCTCCCGGTGCGGCATGAAGAGTCTCTTGCGGAAACAGTACCGGCAGCGCCCGCCGCATAAATCGCTCAGCAGGAAAAGGGCCGTATCCGGGTACTTGTGCTGAAGTCCGGGAGCTACCGTGTCCGCCGCTTCCCGGGAAGGGTCAACCGCCCCCCACTCTTCATCCCCGAGTTCCTCCAGGGTCGGTATCACCATTCTTCTTATCGGGTCGTTTTCATCCGCCCAGTTTATCAGTCCCAGGTAATAGCTATTGGCGCCAAAGGGGAATTTCCGGGTAACCCGGGAAAGCTGACTCACTTCCTGGGGGGAAAGCTGGGGAACATCGGCCAGGTTCTTAATATACCTTACTTTCGCCATGCTGCTCACTTTTACCTTTCCCGGCCCGATCGCCCGCTGACGGCTCGTTTTTAAACCAAGATGAAGCGGCTACTTAACATATACCGGAAAACAATCGCTGCTTCCTCTTGACAATATTAATAATTATATCGTAGTATCAGTAATATATTACTGAACATATCGTAGGTTGTCAACTTAAAAAAGAGGTAGAAATCTTCGATATCCGTAGAATAATAGCGATTATACTGAAACTTTTAAATTACCCGGTTGAAAACCCTGTTAAAAAATGGGACTATTTAAATACTATGTTGGATTATCATAGAATTAGGCAGGAAACAGGAATATTTTATTATGAAGTTAGATAAGCTCGACCAGAACATAATGATGGCGCTGCAGAAAAACGGCCGGCTCTCCTACATGGAACTGGCCAAAATGATGGCGGTCACCGAGGGCACGATACGGAACCGGTTTACCAAGCTGGTGAACAATGGAATCATGCGAATTACCGCCTCCCCCGATATTGAAAAACTCGGGTACGGTTTCATGGGGATTATCGGGATGCAGGTCCACCTGGCAGACCTGCGTGAGGTAGCCGATAAACTGGCACAGAATCCCAATATTTGTTACCTGGTAAACGTCACCGGCCGTTACGAACTCCTGGCGACGGTGGTTACCCGGTCTTCGAAAGAGTTTGCCTATTTCATGGAAAACGTGGTCTCCGCCATTCCCAACGTGCTGAAAACCGAGACGTTTGTCGCCTTAAATGTCTATAAAGGGGCTGGTAGCGGGATGGACATGCTCCAACTCATCGGCAATCTTGACCAGTTCGCTCCCAGGAAATCATAAGTTGTAATCCAGCACCGATACGGCTACAGAGAAGACGGGGAACTACCCGGAGAGGAACCATGATAAAAACCGACCAGCTTATCATCTGCGTGGCGCCCTGCGGCAGCTTCATGACCAAGGAAGCTAACCCCAACCTGCCGATTCAGCCCGACGAGATTGCCGAAGAAGTCTATCGTTCCTGGAACGAAGGAGCTTCTCTGGCGCACATTCATGCCCGGTCCGGGGAAGGTAAGGCAACCACCGACCCGGCAGTGTTTCGAGAAATCAGCCGCCTGATACGGGAAAAGGGATGCGATATTATTCTTGAGTTCAGCACTTCTCCGGGTCGTGAACCGGATGCCAGCGTTGGGGACGGTTTCCGGGTCCTGGAGGCAAATCCGGAGATGGCCAGCGTGGACATCGGAGTCGTCGTTTTCATGCGAGACGGAGAGGAAAGAATAACCCCCTGGACACGCTCTTTTGACGAGAAAATAACCAGAGCTATGGTTGAAGCCGGCATAAAACCCGAATTTGAAGTTTACGGCCTGGGAGGTCTGGGCGAAATCAACTACCTGCTGGAAACAGTGCCGCTGGGCAACCCCTGCTGGATTAACTTTGTACTGGATATGCAAAGAACGGCGCAGAATGCCACCCCCTTTACCCCCCGGAACCTGATACATCTTGTGGAGCAACTTCCCGCCAACGCGATGTTCATGACGATGGGTGTGGCCGCCAGCGAAACGCCCGCCGCCGTCCAATCAATCCTCCTGGGAGGCCATGCCCGGGTTGGTTTTGAGGACAATGTCTATTACCGCAAAGGAGTGCTGGCCAGGAGCAACGCCGAACTGGTGACCAGGATTGCCCGCATCGGCAGTGAGCTTGGCAGAGAGGTTGCCACCCCGGAGGAAGCCAGACGCCTTCTGGGTATACCGAGCCTGAAGGCAACCAGTCGATAATTGACCGGAGCGGTTTCCGTCCGGGGATAAGCCACCGGACTTTTATTGACCTGACCTTCCTCCCCGGGCTTTTGGGCTTTTTAACCTCCTGACCGGTGGTACTAATCAAATTCGGCCACCTGGTGCTTTACGCTATCGACCACCCGCTCCTGACGCTATAATGTCCGTAATTATGCCGATGGGACTAACTTAGAAAGTGGCATAGTGCATGGGAGCAGGTCACAGTCATCTCCAAGGCGTGCCCATTGCCAAAAGAAAAGCCTCCCTTAATCGGGAGGCTTCACTTGTCACCTTAAAAGTATACCCTGGCTGGCAAACAGAGCTATATCTTCTACCTTGCAGCCGTTTGTTTAGCAAACGCTGGTCGGCGTACCATCGGCCGCTGTGGGCGCTGCCAGAGGCGTGGTTCTGTCTCCGGCGCAGCCTTGTTATAATCAAAGCCTTGCAGTGTCTGCCGTTCCAGCGGCGCGTTAAGCAGCTGCTCCAGTGCCCGTATCTTACCCGCATCAACCTTGGTCACGAAGGTTAACGCCTCACCACTTTTTTCGACCCGGCCGGTACGGCCGATGCGGTGGATGTAGTCATCGGTACTTTCGGGCATATCGTAGTTGATGACGTGGGAAATACTCAAAACATCGATACCGCGGGCAGCGATATCCGTCGCCACCAGAATCTTAATCGAGCCGTTGCGGAAGCCGTTCAGCGCCGCCTGTCTCTGGTTCTGGGACAGGTTCCCCTGCAATGAAGCCACCCGATAGCCGGCTCTGACCAGTTGCTGCGCCACGCGTTCGGCGCGGTGTTTGGTGCGGGTGAAGACGAGCACCGAATCCATTTTGGTTTTATTTAGAATTTCCTTCAGCAAATTTGTTTTGAGGTGCTGTTGTATCGGGTACAGGGTATGTGACACCGTTTTTGCCGGCAGCGTGCGGTCGATTTGCACCGTGACCGGGTCATGCAGGATTTCACGCACCAGGCGTCGGATACCGGTAGGCATGGTGGCCGAGAAAAGTAATGTCTGATGTTTGTGCAGGATGCACTCCAGAATATTACGTATCGCCGGTAGAAAGCCCATATCAAACATCCGGTCCGCCTCGTCGATGACGAGAACTTCCAGACGGTCTAAATTTATGGTCCCCTTCCACAGGTGGTCAAGCAGGCGGCCCGGGCAGGCGACGACGATTTCCGCGCCGTTACGCAGCCCCCGATTTTGCTGTTCCATGCCCACCCCGCCGTAGATAGCAACACTCCGCGAGCCGGTTTTACTCCCCAGTTGGCTGATAACCTCGCAGGTCTGCTCAGCCAGCTCGCGTGTGGGTGCGATTACCAGCGCCCGAACGCCGCCGCGCCGGTTTTGCCGTAAGCGCTCTAATATCGGCAGTACAAACGCGGCCGTCTTGCCGGTGCCGGTCTGTGCCAGCCCGATGATATCGCGCCCCTGCATAATCGGTGGGATTGCCTGTAACTGTATTGGTGTGGGTATGGTATAACCGAGCGCACGTACACCGGCCATGATGCTCGGATGAAAATTAAAGGTATCGAAATTCATTTAACTCCTTGAAAAATACTGATTACGCACCTGCCTTACAGGTGTTTAACTAATTATGTATCTTCTTTCTCTTTTTTTATTAGGTCGGTGGCTGCTTCTGACATTGAAGGAAAGCATTCCACCTTTATCTGATAGCGGCAGTGCTGCCACAACGGTGACAATTCTGTCTCGCAGTTTTTTCCCTTCAAGGCCGGCAATCGCGTTGGCGCCTTCGGATTTCGAGGCCATTTCGACATATCCGTAGCCCCTCGGTTGCCCGCTGCCGATATACTTGTCGTCCATGATGATTACAGAAATCACTTCCCCAAATTCGGTGAACTCCTTACGCAGTTCATCTTCGGTCGTTTCGAGTGACAGGTTGCCCACATAGATATTCATGGTACCCCCCTTTTATCAAATCAGTCACGTTGCCCCGATTTGTGACGGTTGAGTCAGTAAAGACACCTGCCACTGCCAGTACTCAAGTCGCCGGGTTAACTAATATCTTCGCGGCCGGCCACCACCACCACCCGAGCGGCCGCCCCTGCCACCACCGTAACCACCGCCGCCACCACCGCCGCCACCATAGCCGCCGCCATAGCCGCCACTCCTGCCGCCGTAACCACCACCACCCCTGCTGTCTGTGCGGGGACGCGACTCATTAACCACGATAGTGCGTTC
>JACZSH010000086.1 GCA_022574315.1 Chloroflexota bacterium
AGTCAGGAAAGGAAGCAGGTATCTATGCCAGAGCAATCGTTGCTTCTACTACCACCTTTGAAGCGCCAGACGACCATCCCTTTTTTGTAAACCATGAAGACGCAAGAAAACTGGCATGGATGGCTCCTCTTGAGCCCTTTGAGAATCTAAAACATCCCATATTAGAGCATAATTTGAAGGCAATCCTCATATTGGAGCGAGTAGTAAAATTGCTCCATCTTCAAGGGGCAGCTTACCATCTTACAGAGGAAGAAGGGGAAGCATTAGACAAGCTTATCTAGGCAAATAACAGCAAAAGCATAGAAATATTAAGATAGGAGGGCAAAACAATGGGCACTAAAGGCAGAAAAAACGTAAAGAAGCCCAAGCAGCCAAAGGACAAGAAGAAATAGTAAAATAAGAGAGACCTGACCTCTCCCTTTCCTAAAGGGAGATTGAGAGGGATTTCAAATCCCCCTTTATCCCCCTTTGCTAAAGGGGGAGTGGGTTTTCCAAAAATATACAGGGGGTGAGGTGAAATAAACAACCAAGCAGAACTAGCCGATAGAGTCGGGGAGATAATCGAAGCCAGCAGCACCGACTTCACCGCCGAGTGCTACGAACTTTACCAGTCGCCGCCTTTAGGCAGCCTGGTGAAAGCCAGCGACGGGGAGATAGACCTGTACGGAATCGTTTTCCACGCCACCACGGGCAGCCTGGAGCCGGGACGGCGGCCGCTGGCGCGGGGTAAGGACGAGGCCAGCGAAGAGGATATCTACCGCACCAGCCCCCAGCTATTGAAGCTGCTCAGAAGCGAGTTCAGCGCCCTGGTGGTGGGACACCGGCAGGGGGAACGGCTCAACCACTATCTGCCCCCCCGCCCCGCCCGCATCCACGGCTTTGTCTACCGGTGCGGAGCCGGAGAGATAAAAGAGTTCGGGCAGACGTACGGCTTTCTCAGCATCCTGGTTAATGCCCACCTGCCCGTTTCCACGGAGGAACTGGTGGCGGCCGCCTTGCGGCAGATGAGCCAGGCGCAGGAAGACCCCCGAGCCTTTCTGGTGGGGGCGGGCAAAGAGCTGGCCGTATTGCTGGGCGGGCAGTTCCTCCAGCTTAAAGCGATACTGGGGAGGCTGAAATGAGCGACCGACTGGGGATTGTCGTCGCCGGCTCGCTGGAGAGCGGCGTTGACGTCAAGCTGGACGGAGAGGTATCCGTCGAGGACATGGCGGTGGGGCGCTATGTCACCATCGAGGGACAGAAGCAGCGTTTCTTCGCCATGATAACCGATATCAGCCTGGGAGTAACCGACCAGAGGCTTACCCTGGCGCCGCCGGACGTCTCCGACCCGTTTATCACCGAGGTACTGGCCGGCACGAGCACCTTCGGGTTGCTGCACGTCGTACCCATGCTGACCATCGGCGGCGACGCGGAAGACATTATCGAGGGTCCCCGGCCGGTGAAGACGGTGCCCAGCCACTTCTCGGTAGTGAACCTTGCCTCGCAAGCGGACGTGGAACTGGTCTTCGGCGGCGAGGACGAAAAAAGGTTCTACATCGGTACGCCGCTGGACATGGAGACCAAGATTTGCCTCGACCTGCCGGAACTGGTCAAGCGGTCGAACGGCATCTTCGGCAAGAGCGGCACCGGCAAGACCTTTCTCACCCGGCTGCTGCTTATCGGCATGCTCCAGAAGAGCGCCGCGGTGAACCTGATTTTTGATATGCATAACGAGTACGGCTGGGCGGGCACCAGTGAAGGCGGCCGTCCGGTGAAAGCATTGAAGCAGCTTTTCCCATCGAAGGTGGCCGTGTTCACCCTCGATGAAGAGAGTTCCCGGCGGCGGAACGTCAGCACCGACTTCGTGGTCAGGATAGGCTACGACGAGATAGAGCCGGAAGACATGGTGCTGCTCCGCCAGACCCTGAACCTGACGGAGCCGGCTATCGAGGCGATATACCAGCTGCGCCGCCGGTTCGGCAAAGGTTGGCTGGGGCAGGCTTTAGACCTGGCGGACTCGGAGGAGACCAGTGAACTGTTAAAAGAGCTGAGCATCCACGAGAGTACCTTCCAGAACCTGAGGCGGGGCATGGCCACCATCCAGAGACTGGCCTTCATCGAGCCGAAGTCACCGGTCAACGCGGTGAAAAGCATTATCGACCACCTGGACCGGGGGATGACCGTGGTGCTGGAGTTCGGGCGTTACACGGACAGCACCGCCTATATCCTGGTGGCTAACCTGCTCACCCGGCGTATCCATGCCCAGTACCGCGACCGTATGGAAAAGGCGATGGGCAGTGATACCGCCAAGCCGACTCCCCTGGTGATAACCATTGAGGAGGCGCACCGTTTTCTCAACCCGGAAGTGGCCAACCAGACCATCTTTGGGATTATTGCCCGCGAGATGCGCAAGTACAATGTCAGCCTGCTGGTGATCGACCAGCGCCCCAGCGGCATCGACAGCGAGGTCATGTCTCAGATGGGCACCAAAATTACCTGCCTGCTCGACAACGAGCGCGATATCGACGCCGTGCTGGCCGGCGTCTCCGGTAAAAGCGCCCTGAAAGCGGTATTGTCCCGGCTGGACTCCAAGCAGCAGGCGCTCATCTTCGGTCACGCCGTGCCGATGCCGGTGGTGGTCAGGACGCGGGAATACGGTTCCGCCCAGTCTTATAAGGAGTTGACCGGCGGCGGTCAGGCCGGGGACAGGGAACAGGCGGAAAAAGACATCGAAGAACTGTGGGACTAGGCAGGCAACCGGTTGACGTTTTGTTCCGGTTGAGATAGATAGAGGCGAAAATGCAGCCTAAACTTAAAAAAGTAGGCCTGGTACTGGGAGGTGGCGCGGCGAGGGGGATGGCGCACATCGGGGTGCTGGACATCCTGGAGCAAGAAGGTATCCCCATCGACATGATTGCCGGTACCAGTGCTGGCGCTGCCGTCGGCGCGCTTTATGCCCACGGCAGGGCTGCCAGCGAGATTGTCAGTATCGCCCTGGACCTGGAGCGGCACCGGCTGGCCCGTTTTATTGACCCGTCTCTGCCCCGGAGTGGTTTTATCAAGGGCAAGAAAATCAAGGACCTGATAGCGTCGTTTATCGGCGGCGACATCAAGTTCAGCGACCTGAAGATACCCTTTGCCTGCGTGGCGGCGGATATCGATACCGGCGAAGAAGTGGTCATTGACCGCGGCTCGGTACCGGATGCGGTAAGGGCCAGTATTTCTATCCCCGGGGTTTTTACCGTGGTTAGAAAGGGAGAGCGTTACCTGGTTGATGGCGTTCTGGTGAATCCGGTGCCGGTGAATGTCGTGAAACATATGGGAGCGAGTTTTATCATTGCGGTAAATGTAATTCCCGATTTGGCTGACCGGACGCATCACCGGGTGGGCGAGAAGCGGGTGGGGAGTTCCAAGGAGCCTAATCTTATTCATATTATGATGCAATCTATATATATCGGCACCTATTCGCTGGTGCGACATAGCTTGGAGGAAACTGACGTCGTCATCGAACCGCACGTAAACCACATCGGCGCCGGTGATTTCCACCAGGCTCAGGAGTGTATCCGGTTGGGCAGGCTGGCTGCCCGCAGCGTCATGCCGGAGATAAAGCAAGCCATAAAGAATCTCTGATTTCGCTGAAAAAATATCCGCCAAAGTAGTTGACAGAAAGGGTCCCAGTGTTTTATAATTTAATTGCAAATGATTAGCATTACTAATACTGGGCAGGATTACGGGGTGATAGCGGGATGCCAATAACCGGTCGTAAAGCACTGAACCGGGCGGGGATGAGGTTTACCAGCCAGCGCGCGCTGATTATGGAAATAATCCGGCGGGGACGGGGACACCTTGACGCCGACGAAATCTACCGCCAGGCCCGGGGAAAAGAACCACGACTGAGCCTGTCCACCGTCTACCGGACCCTGCAGATGCTGAAGAAGCTGAACGTGGTGGACGAACTCCATTTCGATGAAAGCCATCACCATTATGAAGTTAAACATTCCGCGGAACACTATCACCTGAAATGTCTCGGCTGCGGCAAGGTAGTCGAATTCAGCTACCCGCTGTCAAGTTACTTGAAAGAAAACGTTCCCGCCGCCAGAGACTTTGACATCACGGTCACCGAGGTCAGTATGTCAGGGTACTGTGCCCGGTGCCGCCGCGGGCGGTAATAATTTTTTTAGTTTGTTTATTGCAAATAAGAAGCATTTGTATCTGGTAGAGATAGTTTAGCTAAAAAAGGAGATAAAAGATGCTCACTTCACTCTTGATTACACTGAGAGAAGGGCTGGAAGCGGCCCTGATAATCGGGATTATCCTGGCTTACCTCGCCCGGTCGGACAGCCGGCCAGCATTCAGATATGTCTGGACAGGTACGGCGCTGGCGGTTCTGGTCAGCCTGATTGCCGGCGCCGCCATCTATTTCCTGGCCGGCGAGTTCAGCGGACAGGCGGAGGAGATTTTTGAAGGTATCGCCATGTTTCTGGCCGCCGGCGTGCTTACCTGGATGATTTTCTGGATGCGCCGGCAGGCGATTAACATCAAGGTGCATTTACACGCCCAGATACACTCCGTGCTCACCAGTGGTTCGTCGGCGGGGCTTGTCCTGCTGGCTTTCGTGGTGGTGGTGCGGGAAGGGATTGAGACGGTGCTCTTTCTCTTCGCCGCCACGCGAGTGTCCGAATCTCCGGCGGCGTTTACCGTGGGCGGCTTCCTGGGGCTGTTCCTGGCGGTGGGTATCGGCTACAGTATCTACAAAGGGACGTCCCGGCTTAATCTGAGGACTTTTTTCAACGTAACCAGCGTGGTGCTTATCATATTTGCGGCCGGTCTGCTGGCTCATGGAATCCACGAGTTTCACGAAGCGGGTATTATTGCGCCGGTGATTGAACATGTCTGGGATATCAACCATATCCTGCCCGAAAAATCGACCTTTGGTCGGTTCCTGACCGCCATTGCCGGCTATAACGGTAACCCGTCCCTGGTGGAAGTGGTGGCCTATATCGTCTACCTGGTGGCGGCTCTCGGCCTCTACTTCCGGCCAACACCGGCGGCGGAATGACCACCGGGGCGGCCGAGTATCCGGCGTTAGAGAGAGGAAACCAGGTGAAATGGCAAACTGGCGACAAGTATTGAGAGGTTTCATTCCCGGTCGGTCAGGAGGCGGCTGTCATGGAGACGGCTCCCGCCGGAAAAACAATGGCCTGCGGAAAGTGGGTATCGTGGGTAATCCCAACGTGGGTAAAAGCGTTATCTTCAACAAACTTACCGGTGCCTACGTCACCGTCTCTAATTATCCGGGAACGACGGTCAACGTCTCCCGGGGAAAGGCGAAGATGGGGGGAAGGGAGGTTGAGATAGTGGATACGCCGGGGATGTACTCCCTGCTGCCGATTACCGACGAAGAGCGGGTAGCCCGGTTGATACTGTTCGAAGAGAAACCGGAGGTAATTCTGCACGTGGTGGACGCCAAGAACCTGGAGCGGATGTTGCCCATGACCTTTCAGTTTATTGAGGCGGGCCTGCCCATTATCCTGGACCTGAACATGATGGACGAGGCGGCCGCGGCGGGGATGGAGATTGACATCGGAAAGCTTGCCGAGCAACTCGGCGTGCCGGTAGTAGCCACCGTGGCCACCACCGGTCGCGGCATGGATGCGCTGCGGAGAGAACTGATTGAATACGCTGGAGACCGGGCGTCCGGTATGATAAATCCCTGGAATCGGCGTTAAGCCGCATCGAGGACCGGCTGGGGGGTGACTACGGTATCTCGGGGAGGGCGGTCGGGCTGCTCCTTTTACAGGGCGATTCCCAGATGGAGCGGCAGGTGGAAAAGGAGGAGGCCTCCGGCTATGCGTCAATCCGGAAGATAGTTCAGCGAGACCAGCGCCGGATATAACCAGCCGTTAAGCTATGTGCTGGCCCTGAGGCGGCAGCAAGAGGCCAGGCGGGTCCTGGCGGCGGTAGTGACCGTCAGGAAGAAAGCAGGCAGTGGTTTCGCCGAGAGGCTGAGTCGGGCGATGATGAATCCCGTAACCGGGATTCCCATCCTGCTCATCGTTCTTTATTTCGGGTTGTATCAATTTGTGGGCGTCTTCGGTGCCCAGACTCTGGTGGACTTCATCGAGGGTACCATCTTCGGGGAGTGGGTTAATCCCTGGATAACCAGCCTCACGGTCAGCTACATTCCTTTTGAAGTTCTGCAGGACTTTTTTATCGGGAAATACGGGATTATCACCCTGGGAATTACCTACGCTTTTGCCCTGATACTGCCCATCGTGGGTACCTTCTTTATCGTTTTCTCCATCATCGAAGACAGCGGCTACCTGCCGCGCCTGGCGATGCTCATCGACCGGTTGTTCCATGTAATCGGC
>JACZSH010000087.1 GCA_022574315.1 Chloroflexota bacterium
TATTTCCGGTCTAGGACGTAAGGACAATTTGAATTCCTTCCACGGCGATAGAAATCACCACCCATAACAGCGCGGTGATCTGCATCAGCTTTATCGAAGCACCGATGGTCTCCGGTGTCAGGAGGGCGTTTCCCCGGCCCAACTTATAATGCCCACTTTTTTCAAGTCGAACGCCGAGGGCGCCGGCGACCGCCGCCATCGGCCAGCCGGCGTTGGGGCTCTCGGTATTGGCGTGGTCTCTGGAAGCAGTATACCACGCTGCCCGCCCGTCTTTTCGGGACAGGAAAGCGGCCAGCACCAGGAGCAGCGCCGTCAACCGGGCCGGTATTATGTTCAGCACGTCGTCCAGGCGGGCGGCAAACTTTCCCAGGTACTCATATTTCCCGTGGTGGCCAAGCATGGCATCGAGAGTGTTGACCACTCGGTAAACGACGGCCCCCGGGATGCCGAACAGGAGGAAGTAGAAAAGAGGAGCCACGATGCTGTCACTGGCATTTTCCGCCACCGATTCCACGGCCGCCGATACGAGCAGCGGGCGGGTTAAATGGCGCGCGTCACGGTGGACCAGGCCGCGCAGCTCGACCCGCGCCTGCTCCAGGCTGTTATCTCGCAGGAGCCTCATTATTCCGAGGGCGGTGCGCCGTAAGTCCCGGAAAGAAAAAGTAGTTTTAAGGATAACCGCGCCGCCAATCACGTAGGCGATAGAGTTAAAGCTTTTCAGGTAGACCAGGGCGGTATAAGCGGGGACGGCAAAGAGCGCGATAATGAAGAGCACCAGGCCGGTACCGTAGAGAAACTGGGCGGCCGGGCGCCGGCTTTGATTTCCCTTTTCCAGGAGCGCGGCGGTTCTACCCATCCAGGCTACCGGGTGCAGAAAGTTGGGCGGGTCTCCCAGGAGCAGGTCAAGGAACAGAGCTAAGACTAATATCAGCAGGTTTTCCATACCATCACCGTGACCATCCGGTGCTATTTCTCCGGCGGGACGTGTTTACCGGTACCGGCCTTCGGCCATCACGGCTCCCATGCCCGTTCGACCGGCGGCCGCGTCCAGGTCATTCATGACGCTGGCTAAACGCATCAGGTTTTCCCCGGCGGGCCCAATCTGGGCAACCTTGATAGTTCAGGTCGGCAAGCTCCTCTCGGATGGCAATCTGGCACTCCAGAGCCTTCATTCCCCAGAGGTGGCCGGCGTCTTTCAGAGAAGCCTCACCGTCTTTGATGAAAAGGTAGGCCGGCTTTTCCGCCCTGCCCTCGACGATTACGGCGTCGAACCCGGCCATTTTCAGCTCGGCCCCCCATTAGCCGCCCGAATCGGCCTCACCAAATCCCCCGGTCAGTGGCGACTTGGCACCCACGCTGTGACGCCCGCAGCCACCCACCGGCACCCCGGTCAGGGGCCCCGCGGCGAAGATAAGCTTGTTTTCCGGACCCAGCGGCTCAACTCCCGCCGGCAGCTCTTTGACCAGAAAATAGGCGATCAGGCTTTCCCCACCAAAATACTGACGATAAAAACTGTCAGGGTATTCCTCGGTGGACAGTTTCCCCGAGGACAGGTTAACCCTCAAGATTCGGCCGTTATACCCGTTTGGCATTTTTACCCTCCTTTAGCGTCCGGCGCCGGTCCCTTAAGTTCATTATAGGCTATCTCGGGCAGTAATCGCTACCGCCGGTCTTAGCAGTTGCGGCTAAAGGTACACCTCCGGGTTGACCGGAAAACGGGGTCTTTCTCCACGGAGCACGCTGAGGACGTCCTCGGCCAGGGTGAGGGCCATTCTTCTCATCGCTTCGGCGGTCATGCCGCCGATGTGAGGCGTGGCGATGAAGTTATCCAGGCTCAGCAAAGGGTGCTCCGGAGGCGGCGGCTCGACCTGGAACACGTCCAGGGCGGCGCCGGCTATTTTCCCGTCAACCAGGTGCTGGTAGAGCGCGTCTTCGTCGATAATTCCGCCCCGGGAACTGTTAATCAGGAAGGCGCCGGGCTTCATCAGGTCGAGCTCCCTCTTACCGATAAGGTTGGCCGTCTCCCGGGTCAGTGGCACGCAGATAACCACGTAGTCGGCATCGCCGAGCAAATCATCCGGCCTGTTTACTTTGCGGTATCCCAGCCGGTTGGCTTTCTCCTCCGACACGTAAGGGTCATAAACGATTATCTCCATATTAAAAGCCACCCGGCACTTATGGGCCAGCTCCGAGCCGATTCTACCCAGCCCGATGACACCCAGCTTCTTGTCCTGTAACTCAACGCCGATGTAGTCTTCCCGTTTCTGCAGTCGGTTCTGCCGGAGGGCTCTGTCCGCGAAACCTATTTTCTTGGCCAGGGAGAGCATCAGTCCGAGGTTATGCTCGGCGACCGATTCGGCGTTTGCCTCCGGAGTACTGACTACGAGTATTTTCTGCCTGGTGGCCGCCGCCACGTCGATGTTGTCGTAACCGACCCCGTGCTTGGCGATGACGATGAGGTTTTTGGCCGGCTCCAGGAGGGCACGGTCGATTTTGGCAACCCTGACCACCAACGCGTCGGCGTCTTTTAACTCGTCGGCTAAAGCCCGTCCCGGAAGTTCCGGCAGGTAGGCTACGGCCGTTTCCTGTTTCAGTAATTCCACGCCGCAACTATCAATGAGTTCGGTAATAACCACTTTTTTAGCTGACATTTTTCTTATCTCCAGACACCAGGTATAAAGTAGGTCGTAGAAAAAATGTGATACCCGATATTAATACAAACCAATCCCCGGGTTCAAAATGTGGTTCGGGTCAAAGACATTTTTTATCCCCCGCATCAGCTCCCACGTTTTACCGTCCGGATACAGGTCCAGGTCAGGGAGCCTGACCGTCCCCAGGCCATGTTCGCCGGTAATGACGCCGCCCAGCCTGATTGCTTCCTGATATATTTCTCTTTTTACCTCGCGCAATAGGCCGCGTTCGGCGAGGTCGTTCATAACGTGCGGATGCAGATTCCCGTCGCCGGCATGGCCGTAGGTGGGAATGGTGGTATCATAGCGCCGGGCGATTTCGTCCACCCGGTCCATCATAATCCCGATGCTGGCCGGCGGCACCGTGATATCCAGGACGTCGGCCACGTTTTTCTTGAGCGACGGATAGACTTCGCTCCTGATTTTCAGAATAGCCGCCTGTTCCTCACGGCGCTCGGCGATCAAGATGTCGGTGCAGCCGTTTTGCTCGCAGATGCCGGACACTTTCTCGCCCTGCGCATAGACTTCATCTTCGCTGTCACCGGTCAGTATGACCAGCAGGTAGGCCTGCCCTTTCGTCGCCGGCCACTTCATCCCAAGATGGGTGGCCGACATTTCAACGACGTCGCGCTCGATGAATTCAATCGCCAGCGGTATGACGCCGCTCTGCAGTATTTTGGGGACGCTGTCAATCGCATCGTGACGGTTATCATACGATACGATGAGGGTGCCGCTGTGGCTGAATCTGGGGCATAACCGGAAAATCACCTTGGTTATCACCCCCAGGATGCCGCCGCTGTTAATCATCAGGTGCAACAGGTCGAGTCCCTGGTTGTTCTTGAGTAATTTCCCCCCCAACGTGAGTATCTCCCCGGTCGGAACCACTACTTCCAGCCCCTTCACAAAGTTACGGATAACGCCGTACTTTATCGCCCTGACTCCACCCGCATTGAGGGCCACCAGGCCGCCGACGTGGGCGTTCTCGGCTCCGGGATGCGGGGGAAAGAAAAGCCCGGCGTCTTCCACCGCTTTCAGCATCGCTCCGAAGGGTACGCCGCTCTCGACGACCACCATCAGGTTGTCTCTGTCCACTTCCTCGATTTTGTCCAGTCTTTCCGTGGACAGGAGGATGCCGTCCGCCGTCGGTACCGCCCCGCCGCAGATGCCGGTGCCGCCGCCCCGGATAAAAACGGGCGTCTGCTCACCGTTGGCCAGTTTCAAAATGCCGGCTATTTCGGCAGCGCTGGCCGGCTTTACCAGGACGACGTTTTTCGCCGGCTCAGGTCTGACCGCCAGGGCCGTTTCATCCACGAGGTAACTTTCCATCTGCTCCCGTCGGGTGATGACCCAGTCCTCGCCGACGATTTCCCGCAGTCTGGTCACGTTTGTCGTCATCAGTGGCACCTCTCTCTCTTAATCCGGTCTATTAACCTGGGGACTACCTCGTAAAGGTCACCAATAATCCCGTAGTCGGCGATTTTGAATATCGGCGCCGACGGGTCGCTGTTTATGGCAATAATAATATCAGACTCTCTCATGCCTGCCAAATGCTGGGGGCTTCCGGAGATCCCGCAGGCAATATAGATTCTGGGTTTTACCGTGTGGCCGCTGAACCCGACCTGGTGTTCCTTGCCTATCCAGCCGCTGTCCACCAGCCGCCGACTGGAACCGACCGTGCCGCCGAGCAGTCCGGCCAGGTCCGACAGGAGGGAGAAATCGGCCGCTTTCTGCAGACCAGCGCCGCCGGAGACAATCACCTCTGCTTCGGTGATGTTGGTTTTATCCCGGTTTTCTCGGGCGGTGATGGTCAGGAGCGAGGGCAGGATTTCAGCTTGTTGCCTGATTATCTCTCCCTGGCGGCCGGTGTCGCGGCATAGACTAGACATAATCTTATATCTCACCGTCGCCATCTGCGGCCTGGTCCGGGTCCGGATATGCGCCAGGATATTGCCGCTGAAGGCAGGACGGACCTGGACGAAATTACCCTGAGGGTCAATCTCCAGTCCGGTACAGTCGGCGGTCAGGCCCGTGCCCTTGGCCACCACGTAGGCCTTGGGCAGCTCTCCCGCCTCGACGTCGGGCTTACCCACCACGGCCACGTCCAAGACCTGGGGATGCTCCAGCAGCAGGGCCTCCATCTCGGCCGGCGCAACCTGGAACCCCTTGTACTTGATCAGCTCCTTCTTCCGGTCGACGATGTAAACGTAGCCCTCCTCGTCCATTCGGGCCAGGTCTCCGGTGTATAGCCAGCCGTCCTTGATGGTCTCGGCGGTCTCCTCGGGGTTCATCCAGTAGCCTTTCATTACCTGAGGCCCTTTGATGAGCAGCTCTCCCACCTCTCCCCTTGGAAGCTCTCGCACCCCATCCTCAGAGTCGACCACCTTCTCCTCGGTGTCGGCCAGGGCAGGGCCGATGGACCCGCTGCGACGGCGCTCGGGCTCGAGGTAATCGAGGTTGGTTATCGGCGATGTCTCCGTCAGGCCATAGCCCTGGATAGTGGGGATGCCGGTGAGTCCCTCCAGGCGTTGCTGGAGCTCTTCTGACAGGGGCGCGGCGCCGGAGATGCAGACTCGCATGGAGGAGAGGTCGTACTTCTCGATGTCCGGGACCTGGGTAATAAGCAGGATCACGGGCGGAACGGTGACGAGCATGGTCACCCGGTGCCGGGAGCACAGGGCCAGGAACTGCTCCATGTCGAAGCGGGCCATGTGTACCTGCGTGGCCCCCGATGCGATGGCCGCGTTCATCAGGACGGTCATCCCGTAGCTGTGAAACAGGGGTAGGTGGACCAGGACGACGTCCTCCTCCCTCATGATCGAGGCCTCCCCGGGCCGGTTGAGGAACTGTTCCAGGTTGCTTGTCAGGTTGAAGTGGGTGAGCATTACGCCCTTGGGAAGGCCTGTGGTGCCACTGGAGGAGGGTAGGACGGCCAGGTCTTCCCTGGGGTCGATACTAACCCGGGGAGGTTCAGGCCTGTGTTTGGACAGAAGCTCTTCCAGGGATAGGTCGACGCCGCTGGCCTCGCCGATGACGATCACGGTCTCAAGCTCCGGGAGCTCGCCTCTGGCGGCCTGGACCACGGGAAGCAATGCCTGGTGCGCGATAATCACCTTCGCCCCGGCGTTTCCAAGCTGGTGGGCCAGCTCCCTTTCCCGGTATGCAGCGTTTACCGGAGTGACCGTGGCCCCGGCCTTGATTATCCCGAAGAAACCGATGATGAACTCGGCGCAGTTGGGGGCGAAAAGGCCTACACGGTCGGCTTTCTCCACCCCCAGGCCCGCCAGGGCCGCGGCCAGCCTGTCGCTCTTCTCATCGAGCTGGGAGAAGGTGAACTCACGCTCGCCGTCGATCACCGCGACCTTCTGGGGCAGGCGGCTGGCGGCCTGACTCAGCACCTCCCAGAGGGGGTATACCTTGTATGGCGCGATAGACGTACGTGCTCCTGGGGGCATTCTTCT
>JACZSH010000088.1 GCA_022574315.1 Chloroflexota bacterium
GGGTTTCAGTCGGGACGCAATAAGATTTTTCCGGCGTTTATTTAAGACCGGTCAATAAGTAATCTTTCCACCGGAAAGCTTCGAAATAATCAGCCTGAAGGTACTTCGGTACCCGTACTTATACGTGTTTCTTTTGACAGCGCGCCAGTATTTTCGGGGTAAAGAGAGGTATTTCCAGGGATGCCTCCTCAGGTAGCTTCTATAATTGGCATATCTCTCTCTCTCTCTGCTTTTGCTTTTAAAGTCAGTAATTCGCTATCCGGATATTTAGTGAGGTTAACCACGATTGTACTACCGCGTGAATACCCCATTTCAATCTTCGATAAGAAGTCTTCCTCATTTTTAATCAGACCTTCGGATAAAACCTGGTCATATAACGGTGACCCTGGCAGTGGAATGGTCAAACTGAGTTGAGGATTTTTTGTATCCGGTAAGGGAAGAGAGCTGTGCACTCTTTTCATCATGTCCACAGTTTCCTGGATCGTATTTTCATCTTCGCCCGGATAGCCGAACATCATCTGGATAACCGGGGTCAGGCCTGCTTTAAAAGTGTCCTTCAATGCTTTTTCGTTTTGCGCTACGGTAACACCCTTATTCATATTATCCAGGATTTTTTGACTCCCTGACTCAATACCATAGCCAATGCAAACACATCCGGCGTTTTTCATATACCGTAACAGGTCCGCATCGATGGTGTTAACTCTACCCTGACATCCCCAGATGATACCCAAAGGCCTTATTTTATCGCATAGCTCCTCTACCCGCTTCCGAGAAACCACCACCAGTTCATCATTGAACAGGATGCTATCAACGGCGAATTTTTGTTTGAGAAATTTTATCTCTTCGACTACGTTCTCAACGGTTCTGAATCTGGCTCCCGCTATTGTTCGAGAACAAAAGTTACACCGATAGGGACACCCCCGAGCCGTAATCATATTTATTGTTTTTTTACCAAACCCACCAAAAAGGTTGATGTGCTTGAAGTAAATCTCCACCGGGAAGAGTTCATAAGGTGAAAAAGGGATACTGTTTATGTTTTTGATATACTCCTGAGGTGGATTAGCCTGTATTTTGCCGTTCTTGGTATAATATATCCCCCGTACTTGTGCCAGATTATCCAGGTTCTCCACTATCTCTTTGATGGTGATATCTCCCTCACTGATAACACAAATGTCAGCATCAGTTTTTTCCAGAACCAGGTCGGGATGATAAGTAGACAGTGGCCCGCCAAGTATTATCTTGCCCGAGCGACGTTTTTTCAGTTCACTGGTCAACCATTTGATGTAAGAATACTGGGTCGAAAACGCGTTCACCCCCACCACATCATAACTGAGCTTATCCAATTCCTGACAGGTCTCTTCCTTACTGTAGTTGTGGGCATGAATATCCAATATTTCCACTTCGGCTCCGATGTCTTTCAGCGCCGCGGCAATATAGCCCAGGCCCAGGGGGAATAAGCTAGGTTCTCGGCCGGTATGGGAGGGTTGAATTAACAGAACTTTCACAAATCAGTTACCCCTCTGTTTCGTCTGGCTATCTTTAATCACCGGTATCTCCTTGAGCATTACCGCTATCTCTTCCCTGGTAAGCAGTGTTTCGTCTTTAGAGGAATACCTTTTCACCGGAGCCTTTTTAGTCCCTTCTAATACTTGTGAAGTCAGTATAAACATGTCATCCAGTTCATAGACACTGGCTGCTTCTTCCTGCTCTATCAGCTCTTCGTGTTTCTTTTCCCCGGCCCTTTTTCCGATAATTTTTATCTTGATATCTGCCGGGTTATGGCCGTACCGGGGCGCCAGTTCTTCAATCATCACCTCTGCCAGGTCACCGATACGCAGGGCGGGCATTTTGAGGATAAATATTTCACCGCCGTTGGCCACTTCGGCGGCTTTCAGCATCAACTCGGCAGCCCGGGGAATACCCATGACGAACCGGGTCATTTCCGGGTCGGTCACCATCACCGGCCCGCCATTTTCTATCTGTTCCCTGAACAGCGGCACGACCGAGCCCCGGGAATCAAGCACGTTGCCAAGCCGAACGCAGGCAAAGGCGGTTTTCCTGGCCCCCTTGTAGTAGTTAGCCGAGATAGTCAACCGCTCGGCGAGCAGCTTGGTGGCACCCATGACGTTTATCGGGCTGACCGCCTTGTCCGTGCTGATGGCGATAAACTTGGTCACCTCTTCTTCCATCGCCGCCTCAATCAGGTTTTGCGTTCCCAGCACGTTGGTCTTGACCGCTTCAAAAGGGTTGTACTCGCAAATGGGCACGTGCTTCAATGCTGCCGAGTGAAAAACATAGTCGATACCTGCCACGGCGTTTTTAATCCGTTCTTTATCCCGGATATCTCCGAGTAGTAATCTAATCTCGGGACGTCCGCCCAGGTCTTTTTCGAGGCAATTCAACCCGTTCTCATCGTTGCTCAGTATTCTTACCGCTCTCGGCCGGTATTGCAGTACTTTCTCTACAATCCCGTGGCCGACGGAGCCGGTACCGCCGGTAACCAGTATATTCTTATCCTGAAATACGTTTGTCATCTGCCTTCCCCTCTACGCAAAGAACATTACCATCTTCTCCGCGATGTAACTGATTTCGTCGTCGCTGAGTGCGGGATACATCGGTAAGCTCAAGACTTGCTCCGCCAGTCTCTCCGTAACCGGTAACTGGCAATCATATCCCAGGGTATTCTTGTAAAAATGGCTTAAATGCGCCGGTTCAAAGTACACTTTGCTCATTATTCCTTCTCCGGCCAGGTACTGAATCAGGGCATCCCTCTTTTCCCGCCCCTGGCTTATTTTTACGGTGAACATCTGGTACACGTGGCGCAAATCTGCCGGCACGCCCGGCACTTCTATTCCCGGTATCGACATCAGTTTACCGGTGAGGCTGGCTGCTTTCTGTCGGCGTATCCGAATAACTTCTTCTATCCGTGCCAGCTGGGCAATGCCCAGCGCGGCTATAATATCAGGCATGCGGAAATTATAGCCGAGTGTAACGTAGTCCGGACTTTCCGTGGTAGAGAAGTAGCCGGTGTTTTCCGACCTGCCGTGCGACCGAATCAGCCTGAGTTTCTCGGCTGTTTCCGCGGAGTCGGTGACCGCCGCCCCGCCCTCACCCGTGGTGATCACCTTGTTGGCACAGAAGCTGAGAATGGCACCGTCCCCGAAACCGCCCATTTTTTTGCCTCCCACCGTGGCACCGAGCGACTCCGCAGCGTCCTCGATGAGGAGTAGATTATGCTCACGGGCAATCTCGCTTAATTCTTCCACCCGGCAGGCGCCGCCGCCATAATGGACGGGTATTATCGCCTTTGTCCGCGGGGTTATTTTTCTCCGGACATCCTCCGGGTCGAGGCCAAACGTCTTTTCTTCGATGTCGGCAAAAACGGGCCTGGCGCCGACGAACAGGGGCGCATTCGCCGTGGCGATAAAAGTAAAGGAGGGGACGATAACCTCATCTCCTTCACCGATGCCGTAAGCCAGGAGAGCGGCATGCAGCGCCGAGGTCCCGGAGTTAAACGCCACCGCGTACTTTCGCCCCGTGTATTCAGCGAGCATGTTCTCAAATCGCTCAATATTGGGGCCAATCGCCCAGAACATCCCTCTCCGGATAGATTCAGTCGCCATTTTGACGTCTTCTTCATCCCAGTAGATTTTGAATAAGGGTATTTTCCAGTCCATAATTATTGCTCCAGGTATATCAACAATCTGTTGATATTAGTGTTTACCCGCTTTTATACTTTATGACTTTTGCCGGAACACCCACCACCACCGCATTAACAGGTACATCTTCAATAACCACTGCACCCCCTCCGACGGTAGCATTCCGGCCAATAGTTAAATGGTCAAGAATGATAGCGCCAATGCCTATATCGGCACCCTCTCCGATGGTAACACCGGCAGCTAAGCTTGCATCTGGTGCGATGTGAACATGGTTTTTAATGGTGCAATGGTGTGACAGTATAGCTCCTTCACCAATAATTACATTATCACCGATTACAGTAGCTATGTTTATTACCGCTCCTATCACTATCGACACACCCTGGCCAATCTGTACGTTTTTACCAATTAAAGCTGTCTCATGGATAGCATTAATCGGCTTCATACCTATTTTTTTAATTCTTTCAAAGATGCCCGCCCGGGCACTGTTATTCCCTATCGCCACAATAGCTGCCTCAATACGACAGTTTTTGACTATTTGAGACAGTGACTTGAAATCGCCAAGTACTGGTATTCCGGCTATCTGAGTGCTGTTAACATCTTTATTATCATCTAGAAAACCGGCCACTTTTACATCAGGACTGTCTTGCAAGATATCAAGCACAACCTTTCCCCACTCTCCTGCCCCGATGATTACAGTCCGTAACATTGTACTCTCTTCGGATATAATGCAGTCCTTCTTAAAGTAGCCAAAGACGTCGCTCCGATGTCTGCATTCCGTCCCAGCTTCAAACCTTCCGGATACTGGCACATCCAGTTCCACCTGGTCATACCCGTTTCGTCAAATTCGGGTTGTTTCCAATCTTGAAATCGCTGTTCCATCACCGCATAATCTCTCTGACCAGCATGAACGCCTCGGCGGCGGCGATGCCGGCCTCCGAGCCTCTCTTTTGCGCCAGGACTTTCAGCATTTCCAGAGAGCGGGGATGAGGGTACTCCTTTAGTTCGCTGGCATAAGCCGACATTGCCGCCAGTTTGGTTTCCAGGGTATTCGCGATGTCCAGGTACACATTGGGGATAAAGACAGATTCGACGTCCGGTATTCCCCACTCTGTCTCCGAAAGTGTTTCGTAGCACAGTATCCGCGATACCGTGTTCCCCTCGAGTGGCCGCAGAGCCACCAGGGCCGCCTCAAAGACGAGCCGGTGGTCCCGATTAAGGTCTCCTTTGTGGGGAAGGTAGACCACGTCCGGTTTCACGGCGTCGACCACCCGGGCGATGGCATTATTCAGCTCTTTTTGAGGCAGTGTGTCCAGCTTCACCGTGGGCAGGTCCAGGAAAGAGGTTTCCTTAATGCCAAGTATGCCGGAGGCTTCGTTTACTTCCTGTCTTTTTATCCTGATGACTTCCTCAGTCCACTCCGGGGGATAGGCCCGGGTGACCACGCAGAGGTGGACTTCATCCCCCGCCGCCACATGCCCGGCAATGGTCCCTCCGCATCCCAGCACTTCATCATCCGGATGGGGCGCGATTACCAGTACTCTTTTCATAACTCAGACCTTTTCGGCAACAATATGCCACCGGGAATATTTTAAGTTCAAGTCGATGGGTTTCGATACGTCAATATATTTTTTCCCACCTGTGGAACTCTGTATGAAACCCTTATCTACGGTATAAAGCTCCGGAAATCTCCGTTCATGGCATTCTATATCAAAAATCCGGAATCCCTCAAACAATTCAATTACTTGCTCCAGGTCAAAATAGTGTTGAATGATCCCTTTTTCGTAACCTTCCGCTAAAACAAAAGTATTTTTTCTACTTCTTCCCCTCTGCTAAATTCCGAGTCCCAGATTGAACGCAAAGTGAGGTAGAAATAAGCACCTTCCCTGGAGACTCTTTTTATTTCATTTATCGCCTTTTTAGCTTTGGTAAAAGAGACATGGTCAAGTACTTCATGAGAAATAACGACATCAAAATATTCGGCCTCAAACGGCAATCCTTCCACATCACCAACCATCAGTGCGACATGTAATCCCTGCTTAGCCACCCACGCCGTGGCAATTTCTATCGCCTCCTCGGATATATCAATACCGTAAACATCGTAACCTTGCTCGGCAAAAAATACCACATGTCTTCCGTTGCCACAACCGGTATCCAGTATTTTCCCTACTTTTTTCCTTACATCGTAATCACCAATGCCAACTCTTCTCTGAAGATACCTTGCGGCAAATCTCACCACTCCCTCATTAGGATACCAGGTCCCGCCAAATGCTTTTGAATAAACTTTATCCCATCTTTTTACCACAGTGACCTCTCTAATAGGTTATTCTCTTCCGCATCAGCTTATCGTCTATGTTTAATTCTTTCAGAATCTTTATGATTCTATCACTTGCTTTTCCATCACCGTAGGGATTGCG
>JACZSH010000007.1 GCA_022574315.1 Chloroflexota bacterium
GAATACGCATATTACATTCCTTTTATCCCGACACCTGAACAAAACTACAGCCTACACAAGTGCAAAAGTGCAACATTTCTTTTGCCCATAGCAGGTAGTCTAACAACCAGATGATCTGCCCTAAGTAATTGTATTGGTTTCTATAGTGGTTATCAATGTGTTGGAGCCTCTTACACGGAAATACCAAGCATTCATGACAATATTTCACCTGTCCAGTCTGGAGTAGATCGCATCTCTTTTTTAGGAAAGCACAGTTTTATCCCTTGGTACGCTAGTAGTATAAACAAATGCATTTTTGCTACGGAGTCTGAATTTGGGAATGAAGTCCGTTGACAGCAGAGGACAATGTACAGCTGACTTTTATCGCCACACAGCGGGTCGCCAACAACTTGCTTTTGCAGTATGGGTGGCTTTATCAGTAGACCGCCGGGCTTATGCCAGCAGTTGGATCGTAGGGCGGCTGACCTTTGGTGTCAGCTAGCTTCGCTACTAGCTCCATTAGCTTTTCGATCTTGTCATCTGGCACCGCCGTTCCGCGAGGCTGATTGAGAGCCTTTATAGCATCCTCTAAATGGCTTCCTACGACTGCTGTGTAATCCTGAGTCGTATTCACATTACTGTGTCCCATCAACTCCTGGATGATCCTGATATTCACTCCCCGCTCGAGTAAGCGAGTGGCAAAGGCGTGACGTAGGTCGTGCGGTTTCATTTCCGGTTTACCAGCCAGCATGCTGTACTTCTTGACCACCCGGTATATGACTCCCTCACCTACGCCGACCACTCGGTCATCAGGCCCCTTGTCCGAGCAGAAAGGTTTCACGGCAATGGCTAATTCCTCTGTTAGTGGAACTGTCCGGTCTTTGTCTCCCTTTCCACGGAAACGCAGCGCCTTTTCGCTGACATTCTTTACCTTCAAGGCGACTACTTCTTGTCGCCGCAGCCCAGCATCGGACATCAGCCGTAGAATCAGATGGTCTCTCGGGTTCTCGCGTGCCAACTCAAGCATTTTGTCTACAGTGCTGGCTTCTATATATGGGGGTAGGTGCCGTGGCACCTTTACCGGAAACGTAAGATTCTCGCCACGCCAAGCGTGGAAACCCTGAAGAGCTGCCCGGTGGACGCGGAGTGTTGATGGGCTGTAGCCCTGCTCACGTAGATGTGCCAGGAAGATTTTCGATGTTTCAATTGTGGGTTTAGCCCCGTTTAGGGCTTTCTGGTAGCGCAGTAGTACTCCGCGGTAGCGGTAAGCAGTGTTGTCACTTACCGAGCGCTGGAAAAGTCCCACCTCATCGTAGGCTGCCAACTCCCCTTCGAGTGGTTCATTCAGTTGCTCTTCTTTAGGTAGTTCTCGGTTTCATCTCGGGCATGGCTTGTAATTCCACTTGAGAATGAATTAGAATGCCCCCAAGCGAATTCGAATCGCTGTTACCGGCTTGAAAGGCCGGTGTCCTAGGCCTCTAGACGATGGGGGGACGCACGCCCTTAGTATAGCAAAGATAGCACTCGCCGGCAATACGTGTTAAAATGCTCGCACCAGTAGTATGAATAATACGTTGGATTCCCAGAAACCAGCTAGAAAAGTACCCTTGAGAAATAGGTTACTTCCTTTCCTGGCCCTGCTTGTGGTCCTGGCCCTTACCGTCGGTCTCTTTTATTTTTACCGGCAGTATCCGGGCCGAATTGAGGCGCTGACCGCCTACGGTTACATTGGCGCTTTTACCATCAGCCTTATTTTCAATGCCACCGTCCTTTTACCCGCCGGTAACATCGTCATACTCTCCGCGCTGGGGGCTACTCTGCCTTCGGCACTCATGGTTGGCATCGCCGGCGGAGCTGGCGCGGCGATTGGTGAGACCAGCGGCTACCTGGCCGGATATAGCGGGCGCGGGCTGGTGCAGAAAATAGGAGCCTATGACCGCGTTGAAGGCATGGTAAAAAGATGGGGTTCACTGGCCATCTTCGTGCTGTCGCTGTTTCCTTTAATCTTTGACCTGGCCGGGATTGCGGCCGGCGCCCTCCGGTTTCCGTTCTGGAAATTTATCCTCCTGTGCTGGGTTGGCCGGACAATACTATACGTGGCTATCGTGGTGCTGGCGGCGATGGGGCTGAAAGTGCTGCTGCCCCAATTCGGCTAGCGCCGTCGTTTGATTCGGGTAAGTAAAGCTGAACCGACCAGGAAGTAGGCGAAGCAGGCCCCGAGCATGACCTGGTAACCGAGGTTCACCGTATAAGCATTAAAAAAATCAATCACCGGTCCTATCAGGCGTGCCAGGGCTGCCCCGCCCGCCGTGGCGACGTTGGCCAGACCCAGGTAACGCGCTTCCTCGCCCTTCTTCACCAGGTCGGTCGCCAGTGCCCAGTTGGCGCTGTTAAAAGCCCCGATGGACACCCCGATGACTCCGGCGGCGACCAGTATCGTGCCATAGTCGTGCGCGAAAAAAATAATAGCGATACCGGCCGCTCCCAGCAGTCCGGCGCCGACAGCAATCGGTTTACGGCCTATCCGGTCGGATAAAAAACCGGCCGGGTAAACTATCGCCAGCATGCCGATAACCGCCAGTATGGAAAACCGGGCGGTGGCTTCCGCCGGGTTGTTCACGCCGGTCACATCCCTCAGGAAATTAAGGGCGAACTGCTGGATAGTCGTAAAAGCCATGAAGACGAGCAGGCGGGAGACCAGGAACCAGATAAAATCGCGGTTTTCCCTGATATCGATTTTGAAAGTCTGCCGGAGCGCCGCCCGTATTGAAATCCCTGACACGCGGACTGGCGCCGGCTCTTTGACCGAGATGACGGTGGCTAACA
The DNA here is from genome assembly GCA_022574315.1 of Chloroflexota bacterium. Taxonomy (GTDB): domain Bacteria; phylum Chloroflexota; class Dehalococcoidia; order Dehalococcoidales; family RBG-16-60-22; genus JACZSH01. The sequence continues at coordinate 2,806 of JACZSH010000007.1, forward strand.
TGGCGGCCAGCAAGACGACCGCCAGCGCCCCGATTACCAGCCACAGCCACTGGCTGCCTTCGCCGAGGAAATAGCGGTCCATGAAGATAGCCAGGGGATATATCAGGGCGATACCCCCCAGTATCTCCAGCAGCCCCTTGACTCCTGACGCCACCCCCTTTTTCCCCTCCGGCACCAGGTCGGGTATGAACGCCTGGTAAGGCCCCTGTGCCGTATTGGTGCTTATCTGGAGCAGGCAGTAGCTGATAAATAGCCCCGTAAAACCCCACGCCAGGCCGATTCCGGGGAGAAACAGCAGGGCCACTGCCGTGCCGAAAAAGACGTACGGCCGCCGCCGTCCCCACGAAAATCCAGAGCGGTCGCTGATGACTCCCGCGATTGGCTGGATGACCATGGCCAGGAGCAGACCGGCGAACGTAAGCAGTCCCAGGTAGGTGTTTTTCTGTGCCTCGCCACTAAAACCCAGCAGCCGTAGCGGTAAAATAATGATATGCAGGCTCTGCCACAGCGCGCTCAGGGCAAAACCGAAAACAGTAATCTTGACGTAGTCCGCGCCATGAAAGTGTTTCATTCCGCCACCGGCGCGGTTGTCGTCCGGAGTTGTTTTCATTGCCTTAAATCATAGCAGAGCCCCCCTAAAGAGACAATGCCGCGAAATGAGATGCTAAGCAACCGGTTTTATTTGCGTTTGGTTGATTCCATCTGTCATTGCGAATAACCCCGCCCGGTCATTGCGAGGAGCACAGCGACGAAGCAATCTCTAATAAGGGCATTATCTATATAAATTGCTTCGCCTTCGGTTCGCCATGACATCACCAACCAAAACCGAATAATGCCAGGCAACACGCTGTTTTCCAAAAAGGGCCGTGTCGGTATATAATCTCAGTAGTGTCGGTTAGGGAATAGCCTGTAGTATGAAACGTTATCCTCTGGTATCGGAAATCCAGACCCAGGCGGATGTCTCGTCGTTATTTGAGACATTCAGAGGTCGTCCTTTCTCGTTCTTTCTTGACAGTGGTATGGACCCGGCCCGACTGGGGCGTTATTCTTTTATGGGCAGCGACCCTTTTCTGGTGCTGCGCAGCCGCGGCAATGAAATCTCACTGCGGCGGGAAGGCGTCTCGGAAATTCGTCGGGGCAACCCTTTCGATGTGGTCGGTGAGCTGTTAGCGACCTATTCCCTGGACGGATGCCCGCAAGGTGTCCCTCTGGCGGGGGGTGCCGTCGGTTATTTCAGTTATGATTTGTGCCATTTTATTGAGCGACTGCCGGTCACCACGGTTGACGACTTAAATTGTCCCGAGTGCTATCTGGCTTTTTATGACGTGGTTTTCGCCTTCGACCACGGTACGGGCAGAAAATACCTGGTGTCCACCGGTTTCCCTGAGTTGGTTGAGGAAAAGAGAGAACGGAAAGCTGCGGAAAGACTGAAAGAGGTAAAGGACAGGCTGCTGCAAGGAGCGCCGTGCGCGGTGGATGAAGCATTGCCCGCGGTTTCCGGGGAAGAAAATATCGTGCTCCGGTCGAATTTCTCTCACCAGGAATACCTTCGCGCCGTGGAAACCGCCCGCGAATATATCTGCGCCGGTGACATCTTCCAGGTAAACCTCTCCCAGAGATTTGAGACTGACCTGCGCCTCCCCCCGTACCAGCTCTACCAGCGTCTGCGGCGCATCAATCCGGCTCCCTTTGCCGCCTATCTTGATTTTGAGGGTTTAAATATTATCAGCGCTTCCCCGGAAAGATTTCTCCAGGTGCAGGGCGATTGGGTGGAAACACGTCCTGTCAAAGGGACCCGGCCCCGTGGTAAATCGCCGGCGGAAGACAGTGCCCTGGCTGAAGAACTGCTCGCCAGCGCTAAAGATAGAGCCGAGAATACCATGATTGTTGACCTGGAGCGTAACGATATCGGTCGCGTCTGTCGCTACGGGACAGTCAGCGTCACCGAACTGGCGGTATTGGAGACGTTTCCCACCGTGTTTCACCTGACTTCAACCGTACGGGGCAGGCTCTGTGAGGATAAGGACCGCATTGACCTGCTGAAAGCTTGCTTCCCGGGCGGTTCCATTACCGGTGCCCCCAAGGTGAGGGCGATGGAAATCATCGACGAACTGGAGCCTACCCGCCGCAGTGTTTATACCGGCTCCATCGGCTACCTTGGCTTTAACGGTGACATGGACCTGAATATCGTCATTCGCACCTTTCTGGTGAAGGACGGGAAGGCTTACTTCCAGGTGGGCGGTGGTATCGTCTACGATTCTGAACCGGAAGCGGAATATGAAGAGACGCTGGATAAAGCCAAAGCGCTGATTCAGGCGCTTAACCTTTCTTCCCGGGTGATGGTGGAGACGCGGCGGTGATTCTGGTAATTGATAATTACGATTCTTTTACTTACAACCTCGTCCAGTACCTGGGCGAGCTGGGCTGGAACCCGGTGGTCTCCCGCAACGACCGTATCTCCCTGGAGCAGATTTCGGCGATGGCGCCCAGTCATATCATCATTTCCCCCGGCCCCTGTACCCCCCTGGAAGCCGGTATCTCCAACGATGTCGTCCGTCATTTCCGGGGAAAGATTCCCATCCTGGGGGTCTGCCTGGGACATCAGTGCATCGGCTACGTTTACGGCGGCGTAATTAAGCGGGCGGAAACCCCGGTGCACGGCAAGACCTCACTCATTTTTCATGATGGCAAAACAATCTTCTCCGGCCTGCCGTCGCCGCTGACCGGAGGGCGCTATCACTCGCTGGTCATCGATGACGGGACGCTGCCCGATTCACTAACGGTATCCGCCCGCACCGCGGGCGGGGAAATTATGGCCGTCCGGAATGACACCGACGCCGTCGAGGGCATCCAGTTTCATCCCGAATCCATACTGACCGACAAAGGACAGAATATCCTGGCTAATTTTTTGAGCCTGCCCGGGCCGCGTTCAAAGACAGGGAGTAAATCGTTATGCCAGAAATAGTCTACCTTAACGGCTCGCTGGTACCGCGTTCTCAGGCGCGGGTATCGGCTTTCGACCACGGTTTTCTCTACGGCTACGGGCTGTTTGAGACCATGCGCGCCTATCATGGCCGGATTTTCCGACTCGACCGCCACCTGCAACGGCTTACGGACTCAGCCGGCATCCTCGGTATGGCCGCCGGACTGGCCGGTATTGACCTGGGCAGGGCGTGTACCGATACTTTGGCGGCCAATAAGTTAGCCGACGCCCGCCTGCGCCTCACCGTTTCCCGGGGGGAAGTGCCCTCTTTCCCGGGCGTCAGCAATGACACCATACCCACCGTGCTGGTTGCCGCCACCCCTTACTCGCCCCCGCCCCCCGCCGTCTATGCCCAGGGTTACACCGCCGGTATGTCTCGACTGCGCCGGCAGAGCCGCTCCGTACTTTCTGAAATAAAATCCACCAGCTATCTGCTCAGTGTCCTGGCAAAAATAGAAGCGGAGAGGGCGGGACTGGATGAAGCGCTGCTCCTGAACGAGCGGGGACTTATTGCCGAGGGCAGCACCAGCAACGTCTTTTTCGTGCGAGGGTCGGGGCTGGTGACTCCGCCGGTGGCCAGCGGCATCCTGCCCGGCGTTACCCGCGGCGTGGTCATGGAATTGGCCCGTGATTTGGCTATCGGTGTTCACGAAGTTGACATAAAACCTGATGGGATGAAACAATTCGAGGAAGCGTTTCTGACCAATTCGGTGCTGGAAATTATGCCGCTGGTTAGCATCAGAAAAGCAGACGGAGAGACGCTGACCATCGGCGCCGGCCAACCGGGTAAAATTACCCGAAGGTTGATGGATGCCTACGGCGAGTTGGTGGAGAGGGAAACATCAGGGAAAAACGGCTAGTGCTTTCAGGCCGGTGGTTTCCGGCAGTCCCAGCATCAGGTTCATGTTCTGGATGGCCTGTCCCGCCGCTCCCTTCACCAGGTTATCGAGGCAGCTTATCACCACCAGTCGGTCCGTCCTCCGGTCGATAGTCGGAAAAACCAGGCAGTAGTTGCTGCCCCAGGTGTGCTTGGTGTGCGGCGGTGTCTCCGTTATCCTGACGAAAGGCTCGTCCTTGTAGAAATCACGGTAGAGCTGGCGTATCTCTTCGGTGCCTTTTTCACCGGCGGCAATCTTTCCCGGGACAAGCGTGGCGTAGCCGGTGGTCAGTATCCCTCTGGTCATCGGTATCAGGTGCGGGACGAAGGTGATAACCGGCGCCTCCGCGCTGAGCCGTCCCAGTTCCTGGGTAATCTCGGGCAGGTGCCGGTGCCCGTCCAGGGCATAGGCGCTGACGTCGTCGTTTACCTCGGAAAAATGGGCGGTCAGGGAGAGACTTCGGCCGGCTCCGGACACGCCTGACTTGCTGTCGATGATAATGCCGGGTTCGACCAGCCCTTCCCGTACCGCCGGCGCCAGGGCAATGATGGCTCCGGTGGGATAGCAGCCCGGATTGGCGACTATCGATGACGCGGCAATCTCTGGTCGGTGCATCTCCGGAAGGCCATAGACCGCCTTCTGCAGCAGTTCCGGTGCCGGGTGGGTAAAACCGTACCACTCCGGGTAGGCCGCTGCCTCTTTCAACCGGAAATCGGCGCTGATGTCTACCACCTTGATTCCCCCCTCCAGCAGCGGGATAATCTCGGCGGCGCTTTCCTTGTGGGGCAGGGCGGAGAAGGCAATATCCACTTCGCCCAATTTGGTTTCGATGGTCAAATCAATGTCGCCGAGGTGCGGAAAGACTTTGCCCAGTGCCTGCCCCGCCGCGCTCCGCCCGGTCACCGAGGTAAGCTCAATCTCCGGGTGACCGTACAGCAGGCGCGCCAGTTCCACCCCGGCGTAGCCGGTAACGTTGATGATGCCCACTCGCGTTTTACTCATCTGATTACCTCTCACCTGATAACGGTTCAGAGTATAGCATAAGCCCCCCACTGATTCATATTGTCATCGGCAACTCCGGCTCCTGGCTACGGGATTATTAAAGTTTTCAGCGAGCTCTGTTTAACCAGGTCGGCCGACTCTTTTTCAAAGACGTCGGCTATCTCGTCCAGGCGGTATTTCACCGAATTCCGCAGGATTACATCCAGATTGAAAACCCCTCTCTGCACCGCCCGGTAAGCCTCTCTCATGTTCTCTATGGAGCGCAGCTTGGTGTAATGCACGGCGTTAAGGTTGCGTATTTCGAGGCCGTCCTCGTGAAAGCGGTTGAAGCAGAACTCCTTCACCGGCGCGTAGTTGTCCCCGTACAGAGACATTATCCCGTTGTGTCTTACCATTCCCAGCGCCTGCACGATACCGATGCCCGTGCCGCCGACCGCCTCCACCGCCACGTCCACCCCTTCGCCGTGGGTAATCTCCAGTACTCTCTCCACCGGGTCGCCGTCATTGACGTTTATGATATCGTCGGCACCCAGCTGCTTGGCGATATCGAGCTTGTTCTGCTCGATGTCGACGGCGATAACCCGGGAAGCCCCCGATTTAATAGCGCCCTGGAGCAGGATGTTGCCGGCAAAACCGGTGCCGTTAATGGCCACCGTGTCCCCCAGTTTTACCCCCAGGTACAGCGCCGCCCAGCCGACGCAGCCGAGCGCCTCGTACAGGCACCCCACCTCGAAGGACACCCCTTCCGGTATCGGCTGCACGTGGGCCGGGTCGGTTACCCAGTAATCGGTGTAGGTCGGGTAGACGAGACTGCCCACTTTATCGCCCACGGCGACCTTGCCGCCGCCGAGATATTCGTCCACCGCGGAGCCCACTTCGATGATTGTGCCGCCTCCTTCGTGCCCCCAGGGTCCGATAGGATAGGCGTGTTTCGGCTTCCCGTCCTGGCGCGCCGCGAATTCTTCCGGTCCGCCCCTGGCTTCGTCCTGCGGCCTCACCGTTATCCCGCGGTAGAAGTACCTCTCCGAGCCGCATACTGACGCCTGATGCGTCTTTACCAGCACCTGGTCGGGTTTAAGCTCGGGGAGGGTTATGCGGTCGACTTTTATTTTACCCTTGCCTTCCAAATAGACTACTCTGGTCTCAATCAATTTCACCACCTTAAAAACTTACTCTGAATCACCGGTCAGTTATTACCGGGAGATAACCATGCCCAGGATGGCCGGCGCGGTTGATGATACGGGTGGAAAACTGGCTTACTCTTCCATGACCCAGCTGTGGTTGCAGATAGTTGCCCCGTAGGCAAGCTCCTTATCCCTTACCAGCTTTACCTTCGGGTGTATCACGTCGGTCACGATGAAGTCGGAGTCGCAGTACATCTGGCACAGCTCCATGTTTCCCGTTTTCTTGCAGACTTCGTAAGTAGGGCACCAGGAAAACTCGACGCTCAGTTTCTTCGGCGTCGCCTCGATTACTTTCAACTCCGGCCTGGTTTCGGTCTGTTTCTTGAACCACTCGCCCAGTGCTTCCAGCCTGTCTGCTGTCGGTACTCCCTCCAGCCTGCTTTTAATTTTATCGGCCCCGTACTTTGCCCACCCTTTCAGGATTATCTCCCGGGCGCGCTCTTTACCCAGTTCCTCGGTCATCGCTTCGGCGAAGTAAGTGGCCAGCATCAGCTTTGCTTCTTCCTGTGCCAGGCGTTCTTCAAACGTAGCCATGGGACATTACCTCCCTCGAATTAAATCTGCCCTTTGAGAAACATTTGATAAAATATGGCTGCCGAGCCAGGGCTCGAACCTGGACTGGAGGATTCAAAGTCCTCTGTGCTACCATTACACAACTCGGCACCCTGTCTGATGAATAGGAAACTCTTTTTTATTGTTACCGTATTATAAGTGCCGGAGGTCGGACTCGAACCGACACGGGAGTCACCCCCCAACAGTTTTTGAGACTGCCGCGTCTACCATTCCGCCACTCCGGCTGGTGCCAGTATGGAGCGGAAGACGAGATTCGAACTCGCGACCCTCTCCTTGGCAAGGAGATACTCTACCGCTGAGCCACTTCCGCCCCGCTAAGCCAATGGTGCCGAGGGTCAGAGTCGAACTGACGACACGCGGATTTTCAGTCCGCTGCTCTACCACCTGAGCTACCTCGGCACAAGCAATATTGTAGCGTTTAGAGGTGAGAGTGTCAAGGAAACCTGCCTCGCATTTGATAACAATAATACCCGAGATTACTTGACATATAAACCAATCTGTGCTGGTATTGCTTGTTATGGTAACAGTTATTCTCTTCTTCGTCATCGCTTTTGTCGCGGCCATTATCGCCAGCCTGACCGGCTTTGGCTCGGCAACGATCCTGATTCCATTCGCCGCTCTGGTAATAGGTTTGAAACAGGCTATCGTGCTGGTGGCTTTCTTTCACTTTTTTAGCAATGCCTTTAAGTTGTTGAGGTTAAGAAGGTCGGTCGACTGGCGATTGCTGTTGCTCTACGGTACACCCAGCATCCTGGCCGCCTACGTTGGGGCTATGCTCTTCAATCGACTCAACATAGACGTCATCTCGATTACTTTTGCCGTCTTTATCATCATCTTTGCCGTGTATTCCCTCGTTAACCCCGCCTGGTCTTTGCCGGCTAGAAGAAGTGTGCTCGTCTTTGGCGGAGCGCTATCGGGATTGACGGCGGGACTTATCGGCGTGGGTGGAGCTATCCGTGCTATGTTCCTCATCTCCACGAAGATAAAAAAGGAAGTCTATATCGCCACGTCGGCTGCCATTGCGGTGGTCGTAGATACCACTCGCCTCTCGGTATACCTGTATCACGGAAGTCTTGAAGCCGGATATTATTGGTATATTGTCCCGCTCATTGCCATCGCCTTCCTGGGGACATTTGTTGGCGTCAAGTTGCTTACCCGTCTTTCCGGCTTACTCGTGAAACGCCTGGTACTGGTGCTCCTGCTCCTGGTCGGTATCCGGATACTGCTTGACCAGTACGGATTTTTCTAACCGCCTGGCTCAAAACGTGCCGCATTTTCCTGGTTGAAAGAAACTACTCCAACACCACGTTATCAATCAACCTCGTTTTTCCTATCCGCACCGCCAGCGAGACCAGCGCCGGCGTTTTTACTACCGCCATTTCCTCCAGCGTCTCCGGTTCGGCGATGCTCACGTAGTCGATGGTGGTAAACGGCTCGCTCTGGATAAAGGCGGTCATCTGTTCCCTTATTTTCCCGGCTCCCTTTTCTCCCTCCGCCCATAACTGCTGACCCAGGCACAGAGACCGGTACAGGACGGCGGCTGCCTGTCTTTCCTCAGTGTTAAGGTAGGCGTTCCGACTGCTGATTGCCAGCCCGTCAGTCTCCCGGACTGTCGGTACGGTGACTACCTTCAGATTCATATCCAGGTCGGCCACCATCTTCTTGATAACAATCGTCTGCTGAGCGTCCTTCTGTCCGAAGTAGGCTTTCGTCGGCTGCACGATGTTAAACAGCTTCGCTACCACCGTCGCCACCCCCCGGAAATGACCGGGTCGGGACGCCCCCTCCAGCCGCCGGGCAATCTTGCCCATGTCCACCCAGCCGTCAAACCCGGGAGGGTACATCTCCTCTACCGACGGCAGGAAAACAATGTCGGTATTTTCTCTGGCCAGTATCTTCAGGTCGCGCTCGATGTCACGCGGGTAAGTCTTGAAATCCTCCTGCGGACCGAACTGTGCCGGGTTGACGAAAACGCTCACCACCATCAGGCTGTTTTCCGCCCGGGAGCGCCTTATCAGTGCCAGGTGGCCATCGTGCAGGAAGCCCATCGTCGGTACCAGTCCCACCGGGCCTGGAAGCCCCTCTCGCAGTCGCCTCGCCTCGGCAATCGTTTCCGCAATTTTCATGATAGCCTTACTTCCCGCTGCTGTTAGTCCGGATTATCTTTTCTGCCGGCGCAACAAAAAAGCCCCCTCCGACACATCCGGAGAAGGCTCCTGAACACCATCATTCCTGGTGCCGTCTCGGTCATGTCTGATCCAAGCGACATATCTTGTTAACGGACGCCGGACTGAGCCGCTCACCGCCGGGCAGGTCGATGGCCGCTTCTTGCTTAACATGTTGATTCTATTCATTACGGCTGGTTTTGTCAATACGGATAATGGTTGTTTTATATGAATTTGGTTGAATCCATTGTCATTACGAATAACGCCGCTCTGTCGTTGCGAGGAGCGGAGTGACGAAGCAATCTCTAATAATCGAATTAGCTATATAGCTGGCTTCTCCTTCGGCTCGCCATGAAATCACCGGCCATAATCGAATATACCTTAGTGGCTGAATTTCACGGAGACGCTGATAATAATATCGGTGCTTTTTTTCATAAAAATTTCACTTTTCTCCATCTCTTTTTCACGCCTTTTTCACGCCTTAAAAGGTAGTCTTTATTTGGAGAGGTGGACTTAAGGTGAAAGCAGTCTCTGGAAATGTAAATAAACGCCTGATTCTGGTAGTGGATGACGACCCCGGAATCAGCCGGTTGCTCCGTTATAATCTGGAAGACCGGGACACCCGCGTCATCGCCGCGGTAAATGGCCTGGAAGGGATGAGGCTGCTCACCGAAGAAAAAATAGACCTGCTCATTCTGGACATTAAGTTACCGGACTTCAGCGGCTGGGGCATCTTAAGCCTGCTCAGGATATCCGGGGTCTACCGCCGGTTGCCGGTGATTATGATTTCGGTGGAGTCGCTCGAAACCGAAATAATCACAACGTACCGACCTGACGGTTATCTCCAGAAACCTTTTGACGTGCGCCAGTTGTTGGCGATGGTGGAAAAGGTTGCTTCCGTGGGAAGTAAAAGGCAGCATATCGTCAATAATACAGCCTGACACCGGTGTCAACAGCCGGGTCAAAAAGTACTTTTTAAGTAAAGGAGGGAGAGTAAAAAATGGCAGCGTGGTTGATATTCGTAATCGTGGTTGGGGGGTTGATATTGCTTGCCGGTGGGGTGAGGATAGTGAAGCAGTATGAGCGAGGGGTGGTGTTACGCTTCGGGAAGATTGTCGGGTTGAGGGAGCCCGGGTTCAACGTCATCATCCCCTTTGTTGACCGGCCCTTACAGCCAGTTTCACCTGTTTTAATGGCCAATGACTAAATAACCCCAAGGCAGATTAGAACGGCGGGCATTCATTCGCCGGAACGTATGTTGCTTGACTTATGCGGAAACAAAGGTCAGCATTCGTTTCGGGTTTTCCCTGGTGATGGTGTTTATCACGTCTTCTGACATGCCCTTGGCCGACATCAATGGTATCACGTTGTCCGGGATGTGGGCATAGCCGGGGCCCCCGTAAGTAACCAGCTTTGTCTTCATCGCCATGTCCGTAGAGATGAGTATCTGTTCCGGGTAACCTTTATCGATAAGTCGTATGATGTAGTTTACCCGCCCGGCGTCGTTGGGTACGTCAAAGACACCATAGCGCCGCGGGTAGTAGCCTTCCATTCCGAAGCAATCGAATTCCAGGTAGCAGCCCGTTTTGGCTTGCTCCACCATCGACTCAAAAGAATAAGCGGTGCGGTCCTGGTGGCTCATCACCACCCGGCTCAGGTCGGCGCCTGACTTAGCCAGGATTTTCAGGATTTCCAGCGGCGATTCTTCGAGACGGCCCGGATGTATGTTAATCGAAGCGCCGGTGGCTCGCTGTGCCCGGGCAGACGCGCGTAACGACTTAACTTCTTCGGCGGCCAGAGGCCAGGAGTCGGCCCCGATTTCGCCGATGATTCCCGGGCGGATGCCGTCGGTGCCTTCGTTTACATCTCTGACAATCTCCTCGAAAATCTCGTCCTCGCTCCTCGCTTTGAGCTCGGCAGTGCAGCCCGAGTCAATCGTGTAGTAGCCGGTGCCCATGATGATATTGAGTCCGGTGGCGCGGGCAATTCGCGCCAGGCCGCGGGGGTCCTGCCCTATCCCCCAGTTGGTCACATCAACGATGCTGTTACCGCCGGCATTCTTGAATAATGCCGCCTCTTTTATCGTCATCTCCTCGTCATCCAGCATCAGGTTATCCACGTTCTCGAAAAGATGGAATCGTAGCCACCCCGCCATTTCCAGGGAGACCTTTTTCTGTGCCATTATCCGGCTGGTCATGCTCTGGTCGGTTAATTTAAACCGGACTGACAGGTCGAGGAGAAGGTGTTCGTGAGGTAGGGTCAGCCCCAGTTCCTCCCCTTCGATCGGCCCCAGCACCGTCTGTATTTTGCCGGTGAGTTTTTTACTCATTGCGCCTCCATTTTGTCGGTAATCTCTGACCGGTATGGGCTAACTATACCATAGACCCGTTCAGGCGGTAAAAACCGGAGATTGCACCGCTTCTTTGGGACGGCGCACCGCCAGTATGGCGGGTAACGCCACGGCGAATAGCGCCAGCATGATGATAAAAGCCGACTGGTAGCTGCCAAATGTGTCGAACATGAATCCGGCAAACGGAGGTCCGATGGCGCCCCCGACGCTCTGTACCAGTGTCATCATGCCAAAAATAACCCCGTAAGAAGACAATCCGAAATTAGTATTGATGAGCATTGACATCGTTGGCAGCCAGCCTCCGGCGCCCAGTCCCAGTATGAGGGCATAAATCCAGATGACGGTTACCGCTGTCCCTGGCTTCACGTTGATAAGAATAATCGTGCCTGCGGCCAGCAGGAGAATACTGATGGCGCAGACATACTTCGGCTGTATCCGGTCGCAGAGCCAGCCGAAGAATAATTTGCCCACGGCGCTTCCGATACCGAGAGCGGTCAGCGCTGAAGCAGCCGTCACCAGGGGGTAGCCGATGTCCTGGAGGTGTGGCACCTGGTTCTGGTTAACGCCGAGTGAGCTTAAGCCGGTAATAAAGAACGTAATCGATATTAGCCAGAAAGCGGTGGTACCCAGTGCCTTTTTCAGACTGAGGTCGCGTATGGTACCGGATGAAACTTCGGCTGCCATATCTTCGGCGCTGCTTATCCCGTAGGGCAAAAGTCCCATCTCGGCCGGTTTGGTCCTCACCACGAACAGTGCCAGCGGTATCAGCATCCATACCACCGCCGCCAGGAACAGGTAAGACGGCCTCCAGCCGAAATTTGGTATAAAATAACCGCCCACTAACGGCGCCAGCACCAGTATTCCGAGCCCTATCCCCGTCGACATGATGCCGATCGCGGTCCCGCGGCGCTTCTGGAACCAGTTGGAAACCATGGTGCTGGCCGGAACCTGGCCCAGGGCGGCCATCGCTATTCCGATAACGGTAAAGGCGGCGTAAAAGTGCCAGATATTCTGCATCAGGTACAGGGAGGCGAAGCTCACGCCTCCCACCAGTGCTCCCCCCGCGATTACCCCCCTCACTCCGTAGCGGTCAATCAATTTGCCGGTAAACGGTGCGGCCACGCCCATGACCAGGAAAAAGAGGCTGAAAGCCACCATTACTTCCCCTCTACCCCACCCGAACTCTGTTTGCAATGGCTTTACGAACAGGCTGAAAACACCGACCGTGGTACCGGAAAAAACGGAAAGGCATAACATGGCTACCAGTAGAATCCAGTAGCCGTGAAAGATTCTTGGCTTTCTTGATTGAGTAGATATTTCTATTTTTCTACCCTAATTTCTTGCCGTGTCAGCGCTGTGGCGTCAATACCTTCATTCCTGGGTAATCGGATAGTACCCGAATTCCTTACCCGCCTCGTACATGGCGAGGACGTTTTCCACGGGCACATCCGGCTGTATATTGTGCACTGCGGACAGGATATAACCGCCGCCGGGGGCGAAATCGCCGATACGCCGCTCGACCTCGGCGCGTACGTCCGCCACACTTCCTTTGGGCAGCACCGATTGGGTATCGATGCCTCCCCAGAAAGAGAGTCGATCGCCGAATTCCCGGGACAGCTTGGCGGAGTCCATATCTTTGGCGTTTACCTGCACCGGGTGAATGACGTCCACTCCCATTTCAATCAGGTCGTCGAGCAGTTTATATATTGAGCCGCAACTGTGCAGGTAAACGAAAGCTGAGGTGCGGCTCTTGACCATGTCCAAAAACTTTTTGTGGCGCGGTTTGAACAGCTTGCGGTAAAGCTCGGGAGGTACAATCGGTCCCTGCTGGAACCCCAGGTCGTCCCCGCAGGCCACCACGTCGGCCAGGTCGCCGCCCACCTTCAGGATTTGCTCCGCCACGGCGGTACTGTGCTCAACCGCGGCATCGAAAAGCACCCCCGCCAGTTTCTGGTCGGCGGCAAGGTCGATAAACCAGTCCTCGAAACCGCGTATGAACTGGGTGGCGTGCACGAATATTGAAGGCAGGCGCAGCACTACGGCATAATCGGTGTTCTCCTTGTAGTGCCGCAGCCGGTCCCGCAGGCCCCGTGTATAGCCCGGGTCGCTGGCGTCCGGCCAGGAATAATTCATCACGTCCCGGATGCTTATCGGTCCGGCCAGGGGAGACTTAACCAGGTCGTAGTACTGGTTGCGGGGCGGTTTACGGCGTACCACTCCGTATTCGTCCTGGTACCCGTCGTCACCCACCGCTATCTCCGGACGGCTGTCCGGCCCGCCCGGTCCCACGTGCCGGAAGTCGATATCCAGCGCCTGTAGAATGGGTTCATGCACCGCCGCTATCTGCATGAACTTGTGGATGATGGTGTCCTCGGCTTCGATTCCGAAATGGGCTTTCAGCTTCTGGTAAGCGGCGATGTGAACGCTGCTGCACACCGTGCCCCCCAGGTCAAAGGGCACTCTGTCCGGCTCCTGGTGACTGAGGGCTTTGGTGACTCTTTCCCGGTGGCTCAGAGGCACGTTCTTACCTCCCTTTCACATAGCGTGGTTATTTCATCATAGCACTACTAATCGCCGGATACCACCTGCCGGCGGCCGGCATTCTGTGGTGAGTGCGGCTGGATTTTAGAGGGCTTGCTCGAAAATACCCCGGACGTCCTCTTTATTCGGCAGCCTCGGATTGGGGACAAAAAGGCGGTTTACTTTCATCGTCCCGTCCACCAGCCCCGGTATATCTTTTTCCGAGATGCCGTAAGCACTGAGCTTGGTCGGTATCTGGAGGTCGTCCAGATAGCGGAACAGTACCGGCGCCAGTTCTTCCGCCGCCTCGTAGTCGGTTAACCCTTCCGTGTCCGCTCCCATCGCCTCGGCCGCCGCGGCAAACTTGTTTACGTTGGCTATCCGGTTGTACTCCACAACGTAGGGCAGTATGACCGCGTTAGACCGGCCGTGGGTCATGTTATATTTAATCCCCATCAGGTTGGACAGGCCGTGGACGATACCCAGGCCCCCGCTGGCGAAAGCCAGCCCGGCCAGCATTGCTCCCAGGGCCATGTTGAACCGCGCTTCCATGTTGTTGGGTTTGGCGTAGGCAGCCAGCAGGTTATCGGCAATGAGTTCGATTGCCTCCCGCGCCAGGACGTCGGAGAATGGGGTTGCCGTCGCTGAGGTAAAGGCTTCGATGGCGTGCACCAGGGCGTCCATGCCGGTATCGGCGGTTACCACCGGAGGCATGGATACCGTCAGCGCCGGGTCGACGATTGCCACGTCGGCCAGGATAAAATCGCTGTGCGCTGGTTTCTTGAAGCTATCAGCCTCATCGGTGACGATATACGTCCGCGTCACTTCGCTGCCGGTGCCGGCGGTCGTCGCTACCAGTATCTTGGGCAGCCCGCGACGGGGAATCATGTCCGTACCCGCATAATCGAGCGCCTTCCCTCCGTTCGTCGATACTACCGAGGCGCATTTGGCTATATCCAGGGAACTCCCCCCGCCGATGCCGATGATGATATCGTACCCGCCGTTCCTGGTTACCTGCACGCACTCGTCGGCAATTTTTGCCTTTGGCTCGGCCTCCACTTTGTCAAAAATATCGTAGTCTATTTTCTCGGCTTTCAAGGATTCTTCAACGCCTGCCGTCAGACCGGCTTTGATAACGACCTTATCCGTGACGATAAGCGCCCGGCTGCCGCCGAGTCGCTTGACTTCGGCACCCGTCTGGCTGGCTGCCCCGTTGCCCAGTATTATTTTGCTCGGTGAAAGGAAAACGTTCAGTTTACTCATCATTGAAAAGCTGCTGTTCATTTCTTCTCACTCCCCAGGATATTCCGGCGCTGCCCGCCGTTTCCGCTACCAGTATAGCACAATTTTATCCGGCGGATTACCTCTATTTGAGGTCGGCAACTGCCGTAAAAAGGATGTCCAGCATCTCGTCGGCTTCTTCCCGCGTGGTGATAATGGGCGGATTGAACCGTATCCGGGAATAATGCTTGGCTAATGACAGCCTTACGTATAAACCCTTTTTCAGCAGCGCCCGCTGCCATTTACCCAGGGTAGCCGTATCGAAAGGCGCGCCGGTATCCTTGTTTTTGACCACCTCTATCCCCAGCATCAGCCCCTGCCCGCTGATGTCGCTCACGTTGGGCAGCGGCCTGAACTCTCGGTTCAGCCGTTCCATGACATAGTTCCCCACCGCCTCCGCGTTCTGCACCAGCTTGTCTCTAATGATGAGTTTCAGCGCCGCTTTCGCCGCCGCCGCGCCGATTGGATTGCCGTGCTGGGTAAAGCCGTGCCACAGCATCGTCCCTTTCAGACCTTCGTAGATGCGGTCGCTGATTAAGGTCGCCCCGAAGGGAAAATAGCAGCCGGTGATGGCTTTGGCTAACGGCATCAGGTCCCAGCTGACGCCGGCGTGTTCCTGCCCCCACATCCGGCCCGTCCGGCCGAACCCGGTCTGGACTTCGTCCCCGATTAAAAACACGTCGTACTGGTCGCATATCTGGCGTATGATAGGAAAATACTCCGGCGGCGGGGCAATGTTACCCGCCGCTCCCATCACCGGTTCGGCGATATAGGCAGCCACGCTGTCTTCCCCTTCGGTCTTGATGATATCTGCCACGTAGCGGGCGCAGAGAACGTCGCACGCCGGGTACTTCAGGTGAAACGGACAGTGATGGCAGTAGAAATGCGGCGCCTGCACGAAACCGGGTGCCAGCGGGGTAAATCCCGTCCAGAACGTCCCGCTGCCCGCCCTCGTCGCTGGCACCGAACCCAGCCCCGCCCCGTGAAAACCGTTTTGCAGGCTGATAAATTTGAATTTGCCTTTCCCCTGTTTTGACCAGTAAAGTCGGGATAGCTTGAACGCCGTCTCCACCGCTTCCGAGCCGCCGTTGGTAAAGAAAAAATGGCTCATCCCCGCCGGCGCCACCCGGGCAAGGTCGGCGGCATACTCGATGACGGGAACGTTCGATTGCTTGGACAGCAAATGGGCAAACTGCAGCTTCTTTGCCTGCTCGCAGATAGCGTCGATGATGTCCTTCTGACCGTGGCCCAGGGTGTTGCTGGTCTGCTGGGAAGCGGCGTCGAAATAGGCGTTGCCTTCCGTATCCCAGCATTTTATCCCCTCCGCCCGCTCGATAATCGGCCCGATATCTTCATCTCCGACGACGCCGAATCCGTGCACGAGGTATCGGCGGTCAATTTCAAGAAGCTCTTCCGTCCGCTGGCTGGTCATTTTATCCCTCCATCTGTTTTTATGAAATATCGTCTCGCTGATAGAGCTGGCCGTTCGGGCGCAAAGTCCCGACTGTTTTGCCCACGTAAGACCAATTCTAACCTTCGGCACGGTGGGTGTCAATAATTGTCCGTGGTCGGCGGTTCGACTTGACAGTCAGGGGGAGACCATATATCCTCTTTTTCAGGTCAGTGCCGAGCACAGTTTACATAAAAAGGAGTTTTTAAATGGGCGGTCGTCTTGACGGCAAAGTAGCCATCGTCACCGGGGCCGGTTCCATCGGTACCGGCATGGGTATCGGCCGGGCGACGGCGCTTCTCTTTTCCCGTCATGGCGCCCGGGTCCTCCTCGTCGACCTCAACATTGACTCCGCCGCGGAGACCGAAAATATGATTAAGGCGGAGGGTGGCGAATGCTCCGTCTTTAAGGCTGACGTCTCGCTGGCCGACGACTGCCGGCGTCTGGTGGACGCCTGTGTCCAGACTTATGGCCGTGTCGACATTCTGGATAACAATGTTGCCCTTGGCGGACACGGCGGGCCGGTCGAGACCGCTGAGGAAGACTGGGACCGCATCATGAACGTCAATCTGAAAAGTATGTTCCTGACCTCGAAGTATGTGCTTCCCTACCTGGAAAAACAGGGTAGCGGTGTCATTATCAATATCTCTTCCATGAACGCCCTCCGCACCGCTCCTTATCCCACCCTGGCTTACTCGGTCTCCAAGGCCGGGGTAATCGCCCTGACCCGGGAGATTGCCATCCAGTACGCTGCCAAAGGCATTCGGGCTAACGCCATACTGCCCGGCCTGATGAAGACCCCCCGCGTTGCGCACTATTACCGTGACGCTCATGATGGCGATATTGAAAAGATGTGGCGGCGGCGTGACGCCATGTCCCCCACTGGCAAACAAGGTGACGCCTGGGACATTGCCTCGGCGGCGCTCTACCTCGCTTCGGACGAATCGAAATACGTCAACGGGACGACCTTGCTGGTGGACGGAGGGTTAACCCAGACCACGAAGCAATGGTAACCGAATGTTTCGCTGAAACCTGGCGTGTCCATTCACAAGATTTTATTTGCATTTGGTTGAATCCACTTGTCATTGCGCCCCCCCTGTCATTGCGCCCCCCCTGTCCTTGCGATGAGCGTAGCGACGAAGCAATCTCTGATAATGTGAACTATCGATATAGATTGCTTCGCCTTCCGCTCGCCATGACATCACCAACCAAAACCGAATAAGACCATTCATTAAGATGTCTTTCACTGAAACTCTTACTTGTGTTATCATGGGTTATCGTTCTGCGTAACACCGTGCGCATTTATTGTCACCTGAAATTCCATGAAACAGTAAAAATGGAGGTTCTCAATCCCTATGCCGGAGAGACCATTCGACTTGACCATTACGGAAGCCGCCGCCGCTATTGCCCGGGGAAAATTAACCTCGCTTCAATTGACGGAGTCCTGCCTGGAGCGTATTGACGCCGTCGATGGGGAGATAAAAGCCTGGGTTCAACTGGACCGTGAAGGTGCCCTGGAGCAGGCGCGCCGACTCGACCGGGAGTTAAGTGACGGGAAATCGCGCGGTCCCCTCCACGGTATCCCCGTGGGCATCAAGGACATTTTCTATGTCGCCGGCCTGAGGAACGAAGCCGGCTCCAAATTATGGTCGGGCTTTGTTCCCGCCTATGACGCCACCGTGGTCGCCCGACTCAAAGAAGCGGGCGCGGTTATCCTGGGTAAGACTCACACCACGGAGTTCGCCTTTTTTGACCCGGCGCCAACCGGTAATCCCTGGAATACCGCCCATACCCCGGGGGGTTCCAGCAGCGGTTCGGGGGCGGCGGTCGCCGCCGGTATGTGTCTGGCGGCTTTGGGCAGCCAGACCATGGGTTCCGTCCTGCGTCCGGCGGCTTATAACGGCGTCGTTGGCTTCAAGCCCCAGTACGGACGTTTCAGCACTTACGGCGTGGTGCCGCTGAGCTGGACCCTGGACCACGTCGGTATCCTGGCGCGCTCGGTCGAGGACGCGGCGCTCATCTTTGCCGCTATCGCCGGGCATGACCCGGAGGACTATCGTACCCTCGACCGGCCGGTGCCTGTTATCTCCGCCTCCCTGGCCGACCGGAAAGCTCCCCGCCTCGGCCTGGTGCGCGAGTATTTCTATGAAAACGCCGACGAAGAGATGCGGCGTCATACCGATGAAATAGTAGAACGCCTCCGTCGGGCCGGGGCTGAAGTCGTCGAAATCGCTTTGCCGTCCGGTTTTGCTGAGATTCAGCCCAATGGACGAATAATTCTCTCCGTTGAAGGCTATGCTTATCACCAGGAGATGTTTGACCGTCACCGTGACGGCTACCGGCCGGGCATCAGGGCACTGCTCGATGAGGGCGCCGCTGTTTCGGCGGTTGATTACGCTAACGCCCTCCAGAAGCGGCTGCGCCATCTGGCCGATATCCGGACGCTGTTCGACCAGGTGGACGCCTTGCTCACCCCGGGAGCACCGGGGGCGGCGCCACAGGGACTTTCCGCCACCGGAAGTCCCGTCATGCAGGCGCCCTGGACCATCGTTGAAATACCCACTATCAGCCTCCCCACCGGATTGAACCCGGACGGCTTACCCCTGGCGATACAACTGGCCGGGCCTGCTGAGGCAGAGGCCGATTTGTTGTCAATCACCGCCTGGTGCGAGCGGGCGCTGGAAGTGCGCCTCCGCCCCCCGCTGGATTGACGAAATGATGTACCGGAAAAGGAGAAATTATGAGTCGTAAAGTCAGCATAGCCTATACCGCTGATTACCGGGACAAGAGTGGTAAGTTTGTTTTGCCCGGCCCCGGCTGGGATTTGATTCGGGAGATGACCGGGGTTGAGCTTGAAGTCTTTCCCGAGTTTCTGGCGGACGTTACGCCGGAGCAGATTGACGGCTATGACCTGGTCCTCACCCGCACCCTGGCACGGTGGTCGGAGAAAAGTTTCGTCGGTAATAACCAGCTGCTCTCTCTCTTCCGCAACGGTGTCGGCTACGACCGTATCGATGTTGCCGCTCTTAATGATGCCGGTGTCATGCTCTGTATAACTCCGGATGCGGTTCGCCGTCCGGTGGCGGTGGCTATTATCACTTTTATCCTCGCCCTGAGTACCCGGCTCATGGTCAAGCACCAGCTTACCCGTGATGGACGCTGGCTTGAAGTGGCCAATCATCATGGCTACGGGCTGACTGGTAAGACGCTCGGCTCCATCGGGGTCGGCAACATCGGCCACGAGATGTTCAAGCTGGCCGTGCCCTTTGGCATGAAACATATCGCCTTCGACCCGTATCTCGCTCAGGGGGCGCTGGCGGATGTCGATGTAAAACTGGTCGACATGGATACCGTGCTTGCCGAATCGGACTTCGTCAGTATCAGCTGTCCGCTGAATCAGGGCACCCGTCATCTTATCGGCGAAAAAGAGCTGCGTAAAATGAAAGAGACCGCTTTCCTGATAAATACCGCCCGCGGCCCCATCGTCGACGAGACGGCGCTGGTAAAAGCCCTGCGGGAAGGCTGGATAAGGGGCGCCGCCATCGATGTTTTTGAGCAGGAGCCCACCCCACCCGATAACCCCCTGCTCAAACTGGACAACGCCATCGTCACCGCCCACGCCATGGCGTTTACGGACGAGTTTCTCTACAGCGTCTGGGCGCAGATTCACCGGCAGCTATCACAGGTCATCCGTGGTGAAATGCCGGAAGGAGTGGTCAACCCGTCGGTCTGGGAAAATCCGCGGTTCCGGGCCAGGCTGGAAAAATTCCTGGACTCTACCCGCTAGACCGCAGAATTCCGTGGTTGCGGTCATTTTCCAGTTCACCGTTCTTGCCTGGCGTAGCTTCTCGTTTCGTGTCGCTT
>JACZSH010000089.1 GCA_022574315.1 Chloroflexota bacterium
CAAAGGGCCGGTACAGGACTTCGGTACTGATGCCACCGAACATCTCTTCGAAAATTCCCGCCGACACCCGTGCGTAAAGATCCGTGGCGGGCTTGAACATGTAATCGGCCTGAAGGCGGACGATGTTGCTGGCCCCCTGCTGAAGGTAATTCTTGATGTCGCTGCGTACATGAGGAAGCACGCTGTCGGATTGAAGTTTGATCCGGTCGAAGTTGTTGTAGAGATCCCGCCCAACAATACCCGTGACCGACAACCCGCGGCCAAGGTCGGCGCTGAATCGAAACGCCAGCCATATCTGGTAAAGAACGAATTGCTCCGGGCCGCCGATATGCTGGCGGGTCTGTGGCGATACCGACAATCCAAACCGCGGGTAGCGGCCCGGCACGGTGACGTCGGACCCCAGAAAGCCCGGGTATCCCGCCTCTATCGTGCCATTGGCCAAGATCTCCTCCGGGCTTCCCCGCAGCGCGGCGCCACGTTCCAAATCGCTGCGGTAGAAGGTGAACCGGCTGGCTTCCATTCCCCCACTTAGGGTGACGATGGTGATCTGTTCGATCGGAGCGGGCAGATTGTCCGCCGCGATGCGCGCCGCGTAACCCAGGCAGTTCCGGGCGTAACCGCACATGTAAGTCGGGAAACCGTCCGAATCGGAGTAAGCCAGGTAGCTCGGGGCGGTGCCGAAGGCGGCGCAGACGGCTCCGAAGTCTTCCGGGTAGATGGCGGCCACATCCATGGCCCTGAGTACGGCGTCGCCGCCCCACCAGTTGACCATGCACCAGGCAACCGGCTTACCTGCCTTGCTGGCGGCCACCGCTTGCTCATACGTCCCGTCCACCAGCGCCCGCAGGGGGTACATCGTTTTCAGCCGGTTGATGACCCTTTTCTTCTTTTCTTCAGCCACAAACCCGCCTCTATGCAATACACCAGAAAAGTCTGAGAAAGCGGCCGCCCGGCCGGCCGCTGGCCGGCGTCATACCGCCACCATTCTATCCCGTTAGTGACGCCAGGTTCAGCCCTGCAAGCGGAAAAGCGGCCGGGTGCTCTCGCCGTCGGAGTACCGGTCGCCGGGAAACACCTTGTTGCCGTCCATGCTTACTTTCTGCCCGATGAGTTCCATGCCGACTGCCGCCGGGTCGATACCGACCAGGTTCCCCATCACCCAGGGGCCTTCATCAAGCTCCACCAGGAGGACGACGTAAGGGGCTTCGTCCTCACGGCCTTCCGCGGCGACGTTGTTGCTGGTAAAGGTTTGAATCTTGCCCTCTCCGGCAAGTTCAGTTATCTCCATATCAGTGCCGGCGCAGTTCCCGCAGACCATTTTCGGCGGTGACGTCACCGTACCGCATTGCCGGCATATCAGACCCAGCAGCCTGTTTTCCTTGAGCGCCTCGCTGTATTCCTTAAAAGTAAGCTTGTATTCCATCACTTGCCTCCGTAGCGGTTAAATCGTCTCTCTTTACCAGCCGCGCTGCAGAATTATGTTCACCAGCGTGCCGCCGTCTCCACCGAGGGTGTCGGTCATTCCTATCCGGGCGCCTTCCACCATCCGTTCCGGCTCCACCTCGCCCCGCAGCTGCTTGGTCACTTCGTAGACCTGGCCGGCGCCGGTGGCGCCGATAGGGTGTCCCTTGGACTTCAGTCCGCCGGACGGATTGATGGCTATCTTACCGCCGATGGCCGCCTCGCCTTTCATCCAGGCTTCACCGGAGGTACCGTAGTCAAAGAAGCCCAGTCCCTCGGCGGCAATCAGGCTGGCGATACTGAAACAGTCATGCAGCTCGCAGAAATCGATGTCCTCCGGTTTCAGTCCCGCCATCTCGTAGGCTCGCTGCGCGGATATTTCCCGGGCTTTCAGCCGGGGCAGGTAATCCCGCTGACTGACCAGGGGGCCGGAGGAAGCCTGCCCCACGCCGGTGATAAAGACCGGCTTATCGGTCAGTTTCCGGGCAATCTCTTCCGTCGTCAGCACCAGAGCGGCGGCGCCGTCCGAAAACGGGCAGCAGTCGTGAAGCTGGAGCGGCGTGCTTACCATAAACGAATTTAATACCGCGGCCACGTCCACTTCCTTGCGCAGGTGCCCCTTGGGATTGAACATCCCATAACGGTACGACTGCACGGATACGGTCGCCATCTGCTCCTTGAGCTTTTCCAGAGGGATGCCGTACTTGGCCGCATAAAGGTGGGCCAGCATGGCAAACAAGGCCGGGAAGGTAATCCCCGCCGGGTATTCGTAATGACTGTCGCTGAACATGGCGAAGGTACGCGTCGCCATGGCCGTACCCATGGTGGCCGCCCTCTCCACGCCCCCGGCCAGGACGACATCGTAAAACCCGGAAGCTATCCACATGAAAGCGTCCCTCACCGCCATGCTCGCCGAGGCGCAGGCGCCTTCATACCGGTTGGCCGGGATATTGTAGCAGCCGATGTTCTCAGCGGCGAACGCCTGCACCATCCCCTGCCCTTCCGAGAAATCCCCCAGGACATTACCCAGGAACAGGGCCTGCATGTCCTTTGGTTTCAGATTGGATCCGGTCATCGCCTCCATGGCCGCTTCGGCAAACAGCTCCACGCTGGTCTTATCCTGAGCCGGCCCGAATTTGGTCTCACCAATCCCGACGACAGCTACTTTTCTCATCTTTTACCTCCTGTGGGGTTATTGACCACTATCAAGTTACTACATTCTATTCTTGCCGTCAATTTGCTAAAAGCTCGGCAATATCCATCACTTTTAATGAGTCTTCCGCCTCTTTCGACTTTATCCCGTCCTCGAACATCTGCAGGCAGTAAGGGCAAGCCGTGGCCACCACTCCGGCGTTGACCGCCATCGCCTGCTCCACCCTCATCTCGCTAATGCGCTGCCCCTTTTTCTGCTCCTCCAGCCAGAGATGTCCCCCGCCCGCCCCGCAGCAGAAAGCGCGCTCCCGGTTCTTCTCCATCTCCACCACCCTGATGCCGGGCAGGTTATCCAGAATCCGCCGCGGCGCGTCGTAAACGTCATTATAGCGGCCCAGGTAGCAGGCGTCGTGGTAAGTCACCACGCCGCCTTTCCCAGGCACCGCTTCCAGCCTGCCTTCCCGGAGTAAACCGGCGATAAACTCGGTGTGATGGCTAACCTGGAAGTCACCGCCGAACTGGGAATATTCGTGCTTCAGGGTGTGAAAGCAGTGCGGACAGCCGGTGACTATCCGCTTCACCCCGTAATTTTTCAGCAGCTCCATGTTACCCTGTGCCTTCATCTGGAAGAGGTACTCGTTACCCAGCCGTCGCGCCGGGTCGCCGCAGCAGCTTTCCTCAGCCCCCAGAATACCGAAGTTTACCCCCGCTTTTTCCAGCACCTGCGCAATCGCCCGGGCCACCCGCGTGCTCCTTTCCTCCAGGGCTTCGGTACAGCCCACCCAGAACAGCACGTCGATATCACCCCCGTCGGCCAAAGTCCTGACATCCAGCCCTGCCGTCCAGTCGGTCCGGCTCAGCGTGGTGCCCCGCCACGGGTGCCCCCGCGCCTCGATGCTTTTCAACGCCCCTTCGCCGGTCTCCGGAACGGCCGCCTGTTCCATCACCAGGCTCCGCCTCATCTCGATAACCTTGGCCATCGGCTCGATGCTCACCGGGCAGGCCTCGTGGCAGGCGAAGCAGGTGGTGCAGTTCCAGATTTCGTCCTCCGTAATCACCTCGCCAATCATCGCCCGGCCGGCCACATCTTTTTTACCTGCCAGCAGTGCCGGCGCCCGCTCCAGCCAGTTCCCTTTCAGGTCCTGGATGACTTTTTTCGGGTTTAAAGGCTTGCCGCTGAGATAGGCGGGGCAGTTGTCCTGGCAACGTCCGCACCGCGTGCAGGCGTCCAGGTCAAGGAGGTGTTTCCAGGTAAAGTCCTCGATTTTAGCGACGCCGAAGTTCTCGGCCGTCTCCAGGTCTATCGGCGCCAGCGCTCCTTTCGGCTCCAGTGACCTGAAATAAACGTTTATCGTGGAGACGATGATATGCCACAGGCGGTTCCAGTACAGTGACACAAAGACGATGGCGCCCATGGACAGGAGCGCGTGCAGCCACCAGGTAATCCGGTGTCCGGTCAGCAGGGTCGCCTGGCTGAACCCGCTGAACCCCAGGGCCAGGATATACCCTCCCGGCGACCATACCGCCCAGTCCGGGTTGGTCTGCAGCTCGGTGGCCGCGATGCGGAACCCTTCGACGACGAATCCGGTGGTCACCACAGTAAAAATAAGCAGCAGGGCAACCAGGTCTTCGGCCTTGTTGTCCAACCGCTCCGGCTTTTGAATATAACGGCGGTGAACCGCCAGGGCCACCCCGACCAGTACCAGGATACCGAATCCGTCGGTGACCACCGAGAAGCCCAGGTAAAAACCGCCCAGCAGAAAGTTAAAGAAGTAATGGCTGATGGCATCTAAAAATGACGCCAGTAAAAATACCAGGCAGCCGGCGAATATCAGGAAGTGGATGATGCCCGGATAAAACTCCCTGGCTTTCAGGTCTTTGACCGAAAAACGCCGGTGCCCCAGGCCGTCGGCAATGCCGATGAATTTGCGGTGCAGTAATAAATCGATAACGCTGACCGGGAACGCCCGTACTCTTTGCCAAACCTGTCGGGAGCGGTCATCCGGCCTGCCCAGCCGCCACATCTGTACACGGCGGTACAGCGCGTAAACAAAAACGCCGAGAGCGATCGCTCCCAGTACGTAGATAATTTCGCCGTAGGGGATATTCCAGAATATTTCTCGCGATGCTTCCATGTCAGCGTTCCTTTACTTCGCCCCGGAAAAACTCCTATCGCAGGCGGGTCACGGCGACGAATATCCCCAGTCCTACCGCCACCAGGTCCAGGGCGATGTTAAACACGCCAAAATGAAATCCCCAGGGCATCACCACACTCAGCAACATAATACTCACCAGGTAGCTGATGACTACCCCCAGGCTCGCCACCATGGCCAGTCCCCGACCGCGCTTGCGGTTTACCGCCAGACCGACCACCTCGCCGATGACGTAGCCGGCGCCGGGACCCAGCAGCAAATTGAAGATAAAGAAAGAGATAAAGATCCGCAGCGCCCCCCACAAAAGGCCGGTCACCACCGCCATGCCCAGCGCCGTGCCGATGGCTCTCAAGTAGTACTGTTTGGAAACACGGTAGGTTGGCAGTTTGTAGAGCCGGGCGCACTCCGGGCACCTGGCTCCCACCGCCGTCTGCACCATGCACTTGGGACAAATCGGCTTGCCGCATTTCCCGCAGCGCAGGTTGGTCTCAACGTTAGGATGCGCAGCACATTGCATTTATGTCAACTTTCCCGGCTTGGGTCGCTCGGTTGCCTTGTCTCCGGGGGATTTACGGAACATCCAGGCTTTCCGGTCTTTTATATCACGGTCGAAAAGCAGCCGGTTCAAGAACAGTCTTTTCCGGCTGACCGCCTCCGCCGGACCGGGCGCGCTGAGACGCTTGATAACGATTACCAGGAACATGGCCAGAAAACTCAGCGTCACCACCATCGGTTCCCCGAAACGCCAGCTGACCAGCGGCAGCGTTGCCGTGCCCAGGAGTACTGACACCGGGGAACTGCGCACGATGACCGTGCCGATCACCACAATGGTTGCAAAGGCCACTGTCGGCCAGGGTGTCATGTCATTTATCAGCGGCAGTATCAGGATTACCCCCGACGTGGTGGCAAAACCCCTCCCCCCGTGGAAACGGAGGAAAACCGACCAGTTATGCCCGACGGTGGCCCCCAGGCCTACCATTATCTGCTGGGCAACATCCAGACCCAGCAGCTTGGCCACCCACACCATCAACATCCCCTTGCCGAAATCAAAGACGCCCACCGGCAGGCCGAGTCGCCAGGAGGTCATCCGCCAGAGGTTACCTCCCCCCATCTGGCCGGTGCCGTATTGCCTCAGGTCCAGCCCGTAGAATCGCCTGGCTACCAGGTAGGAGACCGGTACCGAACCCAGTATATAAGCGCCGGTAATTAACCCTAACCAGGTAGCCATAAACTCTCCGTCATGAGCCGTCTGTTACCTCTTGCCAGACTTTATCCCTCTCTGCGC
>JACZSH010000008.1:0-11929 GCA_022574315.1 Chloroflexota bacterium
ACATACTAGTGAAGCCGCCAAACGGTATTTCGCGGAAATAATGATGCCGTTCCGAACCAGCATCCAGAAAAACCTGCAAGCGATAAGTAAATATGATATCGATATCATCGCCCCGAGCCACGGTCCGCTGTACGACCGACCCGAATTTATCCGTGAGGCTTATCACCACTGGGTAAACGATGAGCCGAAAAACAGCGTGGTCTTGCCTTTCGTCTCGATGCACGGCAGCACCCTGCAGATGGTGGATTACCTGACCGAGGCGCTGATGATAAGAGGGGTAGCGGTGAAGCGGTTCGACCTGACCGCGACCGACAGCGGCCAACTGGCGATGGCGCTGGTTGACGCGGCGACAATCGTTATCGGCACGCCGACGGTCCTGGCGGGCGCACATCCGTTAGCCGCCAACGCGGCGTTCCTGGCAAACGCGGTACGTCCCAACGTCAAATTTGTCTCGATAATCGGCTCGTTCGGCTGGGGAGGCAAGACGGTGGAACAGCTCGCCGCCATGCTGTCCAACCTGAAGGTAGAAATACTGGAACCAGTGCTGAGCCGCGGGTTTCCCAAGGAAGCCGATCTGGCTGCCCTGGATAACCTGGCGGAGACAATCAGCGCCAAGCACAAAGAGAACAACTTTATCTGAACCGAAGCAAGGAGGGATTTATGGATAAAGAAGGGATAATAGCTCGGCTCACCAAAGACCTCCAGGACGAACACGGCGCCATTATCCAGTACCTGAACCACGCCTACGGCATGGGCGAAGGCGAAATTGCCTGCGAGATAGAAGCGATAGCGCGCGATGAAATGCGCCACCTGGACTGGCTGGCGGAGACGATAACCGACCTGGGCGGGGCGGTCAGTCTGGAACGAGGCAAGATGCGCCTGGGCGGGGCACTGGTGCCGGAATGGATGCAGAACGATGTATTACTGGAAGAAGGCGCCATCACCCAGTACCGGGAACACATCAAAGCCATTGACGACCCGAAGATAAAACGGCTGCTGAAGCGAATACTGGCCGACGAACAGGCGCACCGCGGCTCTTTTGAGCATTTAACGGCTAAGGTGGCGGCGGAGGGAGCCAAAGACGTGACCGGAAACCGGAAGGATAAAACGGTGGAGGTGATTAACCGGGGCATCGAGCACGAGTACACGGTGGTGCTCCAGTACCTCCGGCATTCTTACCTGAGCCCCGATGGGGAAGGGAAAAAGCAATTGGAAGACCAGGCCATCAACGAGATGCAGCACCTGGGGTGGCTGGCCGAGAGCATGGTCGGCAGCGGCGGAAAGCCGCTAATCGAACACTCCGAGGTCGACCAATCGACAGATTTTGCCGACATGCTCCGCGCCGATATAAAAGTCGAGCGGGAAGTTAGCGAAGTATACGACCGGGCGGCCCGAGAAGCCGAAGACTCCGGCCTGAAGAAGCTGTTTCTGCGGATGAGAGATAACGAAATATACCACGCCGAAGTATTCAGCGACCTCCTGGAGGAAGAGGAAAAAGGATAACCGCTCACTGGCGAGGTAAATAACGAACCTGCGGGGAGAAAAATGGATATAACCCCACCGGCCTTCACAATTCAGATATTATTCATCCTGGGTATCGTCAACCTGGTAACATTGCTGCTGATATACGCTACCTGCCGCTGTATCCCCGGCTCGGTGATATCACGAATCACGGGCAACCTGATGCAGTATACCGCCTACAAAAGTTTTTTCAGGTATCACTGCTACCTGTGGTGGGTACTGTGGACGTCAGTGATTATCCACGCAACCCTGGGGGTCTGGCTGCTGGGGGTATCTTCCTGATACGGAATAACCCCGGTTAAAGCCTGACCGGAATGTGGGAGTTTGAGCCGGACGGACTAATTTTCAGGGAATATTACAGGGGGGCAAGAGGATGCCGGATGATTTGACAGAACTGCTGGACACGGCGATATACAAAGAAATCGCGGCTCAGGCCGTTTACGAAGCGGGCATAAAGAAGACCAATGACCCGGCGGCGAAGACACTGATGAAAGAACTGGCCAAGGAAGAGCTTGGCCATACGCAGAAGCTGAAGAAGCTAAAGGAAGAGGGTTTTTCAAATCGGGACTGGCACCATGAGGCGGTGCCAAACCTGCTGCTGAGCGAACACCTTACCGGCGGAGAGACGCTGGAAGACATCAGCTTCCAGGACCTGCTGATAACGGCCATGAAACGGGAACAGCAGGCGGTTGAGTTTTACGCAAGAATGATGGGGGTGTTGAGGGGCACGGCGGCAAAACAGCTCTGTGAAGGACTGGTACACGAGGAACTGAAACATAAACTGAGACTGGAAACACTCTACGACGAGCTTTTTTATGGCGAGGACTGAGCACGGTACTGATAAATAACTGAGCAAGGATAACGACACATGGATGACTTAACGCTACCCTTTGAATCAAAATATTTCCCACGGAAGAAGTACGCCGAAATGTACCGGCGGTCACTGGAAAAACCGGAGGAATTCTGGGCCGAGCAGGCGCAGAACCTGGACTGGTTCAAGCCCTGGGATAAAGTGCTGGAATGGAACCCGCCGTGGGCTAACTGGTTTGCCGGCGGTCGGCTCAACGCTTCGTACAACTGTGTCGACCGTCACACCAAGACGTGGCGGCGCAGCAAGGTGGCCATCTACTGGGAAGGCGAACCGGGGGATACCCGCGTCCTGAGCTATTCCACGCTGTACACCGAGGTCAACAAGGTGGCTTCGGTGCTGAAAAAACTCGGGGTGAGCAAAGGGGACAAGGTAGCCCTGTACCTGCCGATGATTCCCGAGTTACCCATATTCATGCTCGCCTGCGCCCGAATCGGCGCCCCGCATACGGTTATTTTTTCCGGTTTCAGCGCGCAGGCGCTGGCGGACAGAATTAATGACGTGGGGGCCAAGATTCTGGTAACCGCCAACGGGGGATACCGGAGAGGCAAAGTGCTGAATCTGAAATCGATGTCCGACGATGCCCTGGACATGTGCCCGACGGTGAAAACCTCTATCGTGGTGAGCCGAACCGACAACGAAGTTAAAATGAAAGAGGGGCGGGATTTCTGGCTACACGACCTGATGAAAAAGGCAGATGCCTACGTGGAGCCCGAAGCTCTGGAATCGAACCATCCGCTCTACATACTTTATACCTCGGGCACGACCGGTAAACCGAAGGGAATCGTCCACGGCACCGGAGGCTACCTGGTACATAACTATTCGACCTATGGATGGGTCTTCGACCTCAAGGAAGAATCGGTCTACTGGTGTTCCGCAGACGTGGGCTGGGTTACCGGGCACAGTTCGATAGTCTACGCA
The DNA here is from genome assembly GCA_022574315.1 of Chloroflexota bacterium. Classification (GTDB taxonomy): domain Bacteria; phylum Chloroflexota; class Dehalococcoidia; order Dehalococcoidales; family RBG-16-60-22; genus JACZSH01. Next base: position 3,311 of record JACZSH010000008.1, read on the forward strand.
CCGCTGGCCCACGGAGCGGCTATCGTTCTCTACGAGGGGTCTCCGGACTACCCGGCCATCGACCGATGGTGGGAAATCATCGAGAAATACGGGGTCACCATATTTTATACTTCGCCGACGGCCATCAGAATGTTCATGGGGCAGGGAGAAGAATGGCCGAAGAAGCACGACCTGAGCAGTCTGGAACTGCTGGGCAGCGTGGGGGAGGTGATTAATCCCGAAGCCTGGCTGTGGTACTACCGGAATATCGGGCAGGAAAGATGCCCGATCGTCGATACCTGGTGGCAGACCGAGACCGGCGGGATAATGATATCACCGACGCCGGGCATAGAACCGATGCCGTTAAAACCGGGGTCGGCAACGCTCCCCCTGCCGGGAGTGGCCGCGGAAATAGTGGATGAAGACGGAAACCCGGTAAAGACCGGGGAGAGGGGGCTGCTGGTGATAAAGCAGCCCTGGCCGGGGATGCTGGTGGGCGTCTACGGAGACCCGGAGCGATACGAGAAGTCATACTGGTCCCGTTTTCCGGGTATGTATTTCACCGGAGACTACGCGGTAAAAGACCAGGACGGATATTTCTGGCTGCTGGGCAGAAGCGATGAAATCCTGAAAATAGCCGGACATAGAATCGGCACCGCCGAACTGGAAGACGCCGCCATATCGCATCCGGATATTATCGAATCGGCGGTGGTGGGCAAACCGGACCGGATAAAGGGAGAAAGCCTGGTGATGTTTGTCAAGATTAGAGAGGGAGTCAACGAGTCAGCCGAGTTGAGGAAAAATATCACCGACCACATGCGGAAGACGGTGGGCGCCTTCGCCGTGCCGGGAGATATTTATTTTACCAGCGCCCTGCCCAAGACAAGGAGCGGCAAAATCATGCGCCGGGTCTTGAAGGCGGTGGCCAGCGGGGAAGAGGTGGGCGACCTGTCCACCCTGGAAGACCAGTCAGCCGTGGAAGCGGCAATCAAAAGTTACCAGGGGCTTAAAAAAGCCGAGGCAGAGAAGAAGTAAGCATTTCCCGGCCACCGAAGAAACATGAATACGTTTCCCTCCGATGGAAAGGAGAACCCAAATTGACGGTCTCTTTTTCAAGTAACGAATTGATTAACCTGGCCATAGACATCGAGAGGCGAGGCATCGTTTTCTACGACATCATGGCCCGGTCGACCGAGAACGCCGCCGCCCGGGAGGTGTTTCACGGGCTGGTGGAGATGGAACGCGAGCACATCCACGTCTTTGAGGATATGCTCGATAAAGACAGGGGCGACTCAGTTTTAACGGATGTTACCGAATATTCGGCCTACCTGAAGTCGTTAATCGATAACGCGGTCTTTAACGAAGAATCGGTCGCCAGCGAGATGGCAACCCGGGTGGACAGCGACGCCACGGCGCTGGAACTGGGCATCAGCCTGGAAAAAGACTCCATATTATTCTACTACGAGATGAGAGAACGGCTGGCCAGGCCGTCCCGGGTGACGATAGACCGAATAATCGACGAAGAGAAAGAGCACCTGAACCAGCTGGCCGGTTTAAAGAGGATACTAACCGATGCTTGAAGCCGAGATACTAAAAAAATACCGCCGGGTGGCGGTGGTGGGCGCTTCCGTCAATCCGGAACGCCCCAGCTACCGGGTAGCCAGCTATCTCATCGAGCACGGCTACGATGTAATCCCGGTAAATCCGGGCGTCCGGGAGATACTGGGCAGGGTCGTCTATCCCGACCTGAGCGCTATCCCGGGAGGGGTCGAGGTGGTGGATATCTTCCGTCGCCCGGAGGACGTGCCGCCTATCGTGGAGGAGGCCATAAAAATCGGCGCCAGGGTAGTCTGGATGCAGGAAGGGATTGTGAACGAGGCAGCGGCCAGCCGAGCCAGGGAAGCCGGACTAACGGTGGTCATGGACCGGTGCATGAAGAAAGAACACGTCCGGCTGACGGCATAACCGGGCAACATTAAGCGAGAAAAGAAGGAAATGACCGCATATTTAACGCTGGAAGAACTCCTGGAGAAAGCGATAGGGAAGGAAATGGAAGCGCAGACTCTGTATGCCGACCTGAGCCAAAAAGTGAAAGAAAACACTACCAGAGACGCCCTGCAGGCACTGGTACGACAGGAGGAGGGTCATCAAAAGCTTCTGGAGCAGTACCGGGACGGAAAACTGAAGGGCGGGGCACTGGGGAAGGGGGAAAGGCTGGACTACCGGATTGCGGAAAAACTCGACGGCAGGGGATATTCTGCCGATATGGCGCTAAAGGACGTGTTTTTACTGGCCGCCGAGCGCGAGAAAGCCGCCCACGAATTTTACCTGGCACTGGCGGAGATACACCCGGCAGGAGAGACGAAAACTCTGATGACAGACCTGGCGGCACAGGAACTGGGGCACAAGCACCGGGTGGAGTACCTGTACACGGAAGTCGCCTTTCCACAGCTTGACGGCGGCTAGCGGTAACGGCATAATTGACGACGAAGGTAAAAAAACAAGGAAAGGAGGAAAACGATGAAGGTAAAAATAGTCTTCTACAGCATGTACGGGCATATCTACCGGATGGCCGAGGCGGAAGCCGAAGGAGCGCGAGAAGTGGCCGGCGCCGAAGTGGAACTGCTCCAGGTGGCGGAACTGATGCCTGACGAGGTGCTCGAAAAGTCGGGCGCCAAGCAGGCCAGGCAGGCTTTCGGGCATGTCCCGATCGCCAAACCCGAGGACCTGGTGGACGCGGACGCCATTATCTTCGGCATTCCGGCCCGCTTCGGCAACATGTGCGCCCAGATGCGTAATTTCCTGGACCAGACCGGTGAGCTATGGGCACAGGGGTCTCTCATCGGCAAGGTGGGCAGCGTCTTCACGTCCACGGCCACCCAGCACGGCGGGCAGGAGACGACTATAATCTGCTCGATTATCACCCTGATGCACCAGGGAATGGTTATCGTGGGGATGCCCTACTCCGAAAAGCGGCAGATGACCCTGGAAGAGATTGCGGGCGGCAGTCCCTATGGCGCCAGCACCATCACCGGCGGTGACGGGAGCAGAATGCCCAGCGACAACGAGCTGGCGATGGCCCGTTTTCAGGGTCGGCACGTGGCCACCATCGCCAAAAAGCTGGCGGCGAAGTAAAGTATATTATGTAAAATGCATGATACTGACCGGGATAACTACGAACCAGCGCCGTTCCTGGTAGAAAACGTTGCCCTGCTACCGAAAGGGCGAGTCCTGGACGTGGCCATGGGATACGGACGGAACGCGATATACCTGGCCGGGCTCGGTTTCCAGGTGGACGGAGTGGATATATCCGCCGAAGCGGTGAGATACGCGGGGGAGGCGGCGCGGAAAAGCGGGGTGTCAATCAGCGTCCTGGCGGCCAATCTGGAGGGCGAATATAAGATAGAGAAAAACGGGTATGACGGGATTATATGCTTCAGCTACCTGCAGCGCTCACTGATACCGCAGATAAAAGCCGGGCTGCGGAGAGGAGGGGTGGTGGTCTACGAGACGTTCCTGGTGGACCAGGCACAATGGGGGAAGCCGAAGAACCCGGACTATCTACTCAAGCACAACGAACTGCTCGAAATGTTTCGTAATTTCCGATGCCTGCGTTACCGGGAAGGAGTCTTTGAAAACGGGAAAGACAGGAGGGCTATCGCCAGCATCGTGGCGGAGAAGTCTTAGCCGGAGTAAGCAACAGCGCCGAGTAAAGGGAAAAGGTGGCTAAAATGGGAAACAAGATACTTATGGGAGTCCTGATATTGCTGGTAATTCTCAGCGGCAGCGTCAGCTACTACTCGTATACGGTGAGCCGGCAGGTCGAAATCGTGAGCGAACAGCTAGCCAGGCTGAACTCGGAGCAGGCGGAGAGAATCGATACCCTGAGCGGCGAGTTAACCGTTCAAAAAACAGAGATTCTGAGCGAAGTCGGCGAACTCGAAAGCGGTATCAACCAGAACCTGGGCAAAATCGGCGGGCTGGAAAGTAAAATAGACGGCATCGAGGAAAACCGGCTCCAGATTGACGGCCTGGAAGGCGAAATAAGCCGGAGCCAGGACCGGACCAGGTTACTGGAAGATGAAATAAAAGAGACCGCCGAGCTATCGAAATCGCTATCCGGGGCGGTGCTGGACGCGAACCTCGCTTTTGAAATAGTCAACCAGGCGACGGTAAGTATCAGCGACGGGACACAGACAATCGGTTCCGGATTTGTCTATGACAACGAGGGCCACGCGGTCACCGCCCAGCACGTAGTGGCCAACCTGTCCGAGATATACCTCGTTTTCCCCGACGGGCAAGTCAGGGCGGCGAGTATCACCGGGACAGATGCTTTCAGCGACGTCGCCGTCCTGGAGTTCGACAATGAAATAGAGGTTACCCCGCCGGTAATCGCCGATTCCTCCGGCCTCAAAGTGGGTGAGCCGGTGGTGGTGGTGGGCAGCCCGTTCTCCCTCCACGAGTCACTGACTTCCGGTATCGTCAGTCAAACGAACCGGTTCACCGATATCGAGTACAATTCGCAGACCCGTTGGGTGGCCAATCTCATCCAGTTCGACGCCGCGGTTAACTTCGGCAACTCCGGGGGGCCGCTGGTCAATGCCGCCGGTGAGATAATCGGGCTGGTTATCGCCCGTATCAGCCCGCTGGAAGGAGACGGAGTTTACTATGCCGTTTCCGCCAACAAGTTCCGGCGAGTGGCTGACGCCATCATCGCCGAAGGTTCTTTCGACTATCCCTGGTTTGGCGTCGCCATCAGCGACCTGACGCCACAGATGGTGAGTGAGATGAACCTGGAGACAATCGACGGGACGCTGGTGGCCAGCGTGATGGAAGACGGCCCGGCCGACGTGGCCGGTGTCCAGGTTAACGATATCATCCTGTCGGTAGATGGGATTCCTATCGCGAGCGTGGCCGACCTTGTTTCCTACCTCGGAGAAATGAAAACACCGGGTGACCAGGCCACACTGGGCATCCGCCGCGACACGACCGAGATAGAGCTATCTCTGGAGATAGGCAAGCGTCCCGACTGACGTGGACTGACTTATATCCCCGCCTGAAGAAGGAGTATTTTCCGGTTTTGGTTGGTGATGTCATTGCGAGCCGAAGGCGAATCAATCTATAGCGATTGTTCAATGACTAGAGATTGCTTCGTCGCGGCGCTCCTCGCAATGACAAAGTGGGATTATTCGCAATGACAAAGTAGGATTATTCGCAATGACAAGTTGATTCAACCAAATGCAAATAAAACTGAAAAAGGAGTACCTTGCATCAGGCGCGTAAATTGTTGTAGGTATAGTCTGGAATGACACCAAAGAACTGCCAGATACTAATCGTGGGGGCCGGTATTACCGGCCTGACTATCGCCCGGGAGCTGTTGAAGAGGGGCGTAAAGGATATTCTCATTATCGAGAAAGAGAGTGGCACGGGGTGTCATTCGAGCGGGCGGAACAGCGGCGTTCTTCATGCCGGCATGTACTATACGCCGGAGACGTTAAAGGCAAAGTACTGCGTCAGGGGCAACCGGCTGATGAAAGAGTTCTGCCGCGCCAAGGGGCTGACGCTGCAGGAAACCGGAAAGGTAATCCTGGCCGGAGACAGCACCGAGATAGAATCGCTTTACGAACTGAAACGGCGGGCCGACCTCTGCGGGGCGCGGGCTTACCTGATTGGCCGTAAAGAGCTCCACGAGCTTGAGCCGGGGGCAGCCCCCGGAGACCAAGCCCTGTTCTCACCGGACACGGCCGTCATCAAACCCACCGAAGTACTGGCAGCCCTTGAGGCGGAGCTTGAAGCGTCCGGTAAAGTGAAAATCAGCTTCGGGACTGTTTTTCGCGGGCTGGACGGGGGTGGCCGGGCGGTGACTTCCGCGGGCCCGGTACACTTCGAAAAACTGGTCAACGCCGCCGGCTCTTATGCCGACCGGGTGGCCGGACAGTTCGGGCTGGCGGGCGAGTACAAAATCCTGCCTTTCAAAGGTACTTACAAGCAGCTCGCCCCCCACCGTACCCACCTGGTGAAAGGAAATATTTACCCGGTGCCGAACCTGAAAACACCTTTTCTAGGCATCCACCTGACCCGCAGCGCCGAAGGCGAAGTCCTGGTGGGGCCGACGGCGATGCCGGCGCTGGGGAGGGAAAACTACCACTTCCTGGACGGCTGGAGCCCGGAAACTCTGTCGATACTATACCGCGATGCTTTACTGATGTTTCAGAACAGTACTTTCCGCCAGGTAGCCGTGTCAGAACCGAAGAAATACCTGAAATACTTTGTCTGGAAGGAAGCCCGAAAGCTGGTACCGGAGCTGTCTCTCAGTGATATTGTGGAGAGCAGCCACGTTGGCATCCGCCCGCAGCTCATCCACTGGCCGACCCGAAAACTGGTCATGGACTATATTATCCTGAAGGATACGCAATCGCTGCATATCCTGAATCCCATTTCACCTGCTTTTACCTCCTCGATGGCGTTTGCCGAAGACGTGGTAGAGCAACTGCTGAGTTAGCCCGACCAGTCTCATCGGCGGGCTTCGATTTCATGCTTAGCTCCAGTACTAAATATCAGAATTGACTGGCGGGAGCGAGCTATCTTTACAAAGCCGCTTTTTACCTTTAAAATAAGAAGTGCCGGGCGGTTAGCTCAGTTGGTTAGAGCGCCTGCTTCACACGCAGGAGGTCACTGGTTCGAGTCCAGTATCGCCCACCAGGTTGCTTCTTCGGCGATGTTTGCCGCCGGCTGGTTTTTTCCTGATTTCCCATAAGTATTATTTTGTCGTTAATATTGACATTTGGGCATATTAGTCATATCATGGCAAGTGTTACTCAAGTAAGTACTACCCAAGGTAAAACGTTGCTTGACGCGGTGGAGGCAGGCTATAATGGACAGACTGCAGCAGAAAGTGAAGGAGCTGAGAGAGAAAAAAGGATGGACGCAGGAAGACCTGGCGTACAAAATCAGTGTCAGTCTTTCTACCGTCCAGCGCTGGGAGAAAAAAGGCGGAGAGCCTACCCGCCTCGCCCGGCGTGAGCTACGAAAAATGTTTCTCAAGAACGGGGTTGAGGGGGGATATTCAGGGCGGGAAGCCTGACTGATATGGGTCATTTGCCTGTCCATAACCTTTAGTAATGGATACAAGGTCGGTGAGATGAACATCATGGTCACCGGAGGTGCCGGTTATATCGGCAGCGTGGTCACCGAGGACCTGGTAGGCCAGGGGTACCGGGTATTCGCGGTCGATAACCTGATACGGGGTAATTGTGCCGCGGTTGTCCCGGAGGCAGTCTTTTACCAGGTCGACATCAGCGATCAGAATGCCCTGGAAAATATCTTTCAGAGTCACCGGGTGGAGGCCGTTCTCCATCTGGCGGCAGATACCTCCGTGGAGGAGTCCGTGGCTGAGCCGACCCGGTTTTTCTGGAACAATGTTGCCGGCGGGATAAACCTCCTGGAGGCCATGCTGAAACACCGGGTCAACAAGCTGGTGTTTTCATCGACGGCCGCCGTCTACGGCCAGCCGGATAAGCTGCCGGTTACGGAGAGTTCACCGGCCAAGCCGATAAATGCCTATGGAGAATCAAAGCTCATGTTTGAACGGGTCCTGAGCAGGTATGGTGACAATTTTGGCATGAGTTCCGTTTCTCTCCGCTTTTTCAACGTGGCCGGAGCCAGCCAGCGATTTGGCGCCGACCATCATCCGGAAAGCAACCTGATACCCCTCATCGTCAAAGCGGCGCTCGGACAGCAGGACCCTTTGCCGGTATTCGGCACCGACTATGAAACGATGGATGGAACCGGCATCAGAGATTACATTCACGTTCTCGATATCGCTCAGGCACTTACCCTGTCTCTTGACTATCTCCAGAAAAACAGCGGTGTCAAAGTCTATAACCTGGGCAACGGTGGCGGTTACTCCGTTCTCCAGGTAATCGAAACCGCCCGGAGAGTTACCGGCGCCGAAATCCCGATACAGATCTGCCCCCGGCGTCCCGGTGATCCGGCAAAGTTGATTGCCAACTCTAACGTGGCCAAACGGGAAATAGGCTGGCAACCCCGGTACCCGGAGCTTGAAAGCATCATCGAGAGTGCCTGGCGCTGGCAAAAGGAGCATCCGCAGGGCTATAATAACCGATAAGGTTAACCGGGTAACTCCAGATGACGGAGATTCCCGGAAGTAAAAAGAGAAAGAGGGTATGATGCCGCAGCCAGGTAAACCGTCAGGCAAGAGCAAACCCAGGGTTATTGCCGCCATCCCCAGCCTGAACACCGAAAGCGCTATCGGGGAAGTGGTAGCTAAGGCGCGCCAGTACGTGGACCGGGTCATCGTCATCAATGACGGTTCGCATGACGGCACCGCGGAAAAAGCCGCCGCCGCCGGAGCCACCGTTATCAACCACCAGGCTACTAAAGGCTACGGGGAAGCCATCAAGTCCTGTTTCGAGGTAGCCAGAGCCAGCGAAGCCGATGTCCTGGTAATCCTGGATGGTGACGGCCAGCATGATCCGGACGAAATTCCGAAGCTGCTCGACCCGGTTATCAAAGGCGAAGCCGACGTGGTAATCGGTTCAAGGTTTTTATCAAAAGACGTTGGCATGCCACGTTACCGCAAGTTCGGCATCGGCGTGATTACCTCGCTGTGGAACTTCG